>JAYSUY010000276.1:0-5417 GCA_043718855.1 Saprospiraceae bacterium
AGAATCGGGTCGGAGAAAAGTTTGGCCCAAAACTAAAAAGCCGCATCGGATGCAGAGGCACCCAATGCGGCTTTTGCAAAATCTGCGTCATTTCCTCTCCTCACCACCCCAACAACAACGCCTTGCTCAGCGGCATGAACTGCGGTGTTTCGGTGACCGTGATGCTCGTTTGGTCGGCAGTTACCACCATGCTTCGGCCCTCTCCTGTGGGCGACCAGTAGGCCACTTTTTGATTTTCGCCGCTGCGAAACAGCAAGGCTCGTAGCTCTTTTGATGAGCTGATGTCCCGCTCAAAAGTGTAGCCGTCTAGTTCGCGGATGAGATTGACGACAACGGTGTAGGCAGGTTTGGGGGCAAACGAGGCGGCCTCATTTTGGAGCAAGCCAGAACTCTGGTACAAGCCGCCACCTGCCGCGCCTGGCTCGTCTACAGCGTTGAAAACGAACATATTGTCCACGCCAGCAGCGAGGCTTTCCAAGTACACGCGCTGGAGCCAATCGGCCTTGATGTCTTCATTGATGCGGCCCGCGAAAGGCGTGACGTACTGCTGCGAGGGAGCCTTGGTGTCGTAGCCAAACTCGGTGTACCACAGCGGCAAGCCGAGGCGGTGCGCCCAATTGGTCACTTGTTTCATCATGTAAAAACGCCCGTCGGTTTCGGGAGCCGCGCCTTCCGTCCAGGTGGAGCCGTCGCCCTTGCTGGAGTAGTGGTGTACATTCACGATGTCGCAGGGGAGCCGCTGATCGCGGCGGTTGGTTTTGGCCCAGATGAGCATCCGGTCGAGGTAGCCCCGGCTGGGGGTAACGAGGCCAGCCATGAGCACCTGCATGGTGGGGTCGGCGGTCTTGATGCCGCAGCCGGGGCCGAGCCGACCTTCGTGGCCGTCGTAGCAGGCGGAAAGTAGGGCGCAGTACTGCTCTGGCTCCATGTAAAGGCCGGGTTTCCACCACTTGTCGGGTTCGTTCCACACTTCGAGGTGGGTGAGCAGGTCAAGGCCGGTTTTGGGGGCGTTGACGGGATCGTTGGTCCAGCGTGGGGCGGTCTCTACGTTCAGTTGGGCTGGGGCCAGTTTCTGGCGACCGTAGCGGGCGGCGATTTGAAACCAGTAGGCGGCGAGGTCGGCGTAGGCCGCAGGGTCGGTAGGGCTGTGAGCGGGGTCGGCGGGGGCGATATCAGGGTCGGTGCCGAGCTTCCATTTTTCCAGCAGCCAATCTGGAGTCTGGTTGATGCACGGTATAATATTGATTCCCTGCGCTTTAGCGGCAGCGTAGTAGGTATCGTAGTTGGCTGCGGCTTGGTGCGAAGGCTCCACAGCGATTTTGTTTTCGGGCCGCCAAGTCCACTGTGTCATCTGGAAAATGCGCTGCGCCGCGAAGGGCTTGAGTTTGTCCAACGGCACCCAGTGGAAGCCGCAGAGGTTGATTTTATCGGCATCACGGCGGGGTAGTTGGGTAGGCGTGTAGGCGATGGGAGCATCGTTCTCCCCTACTCTACTGCCGTCTACAGCGTACAGTTCGATTTCACTTAACTGCTTGTCGCTCTGTGCTTCGCTCAGGGAAATGTAGAGGTAGCGCAGTTTTTGGCTGACGCTGTGCTCGCTCCAAGCATCGAATAAGTCAAGGGAAATGCCCAAGAATTCAACAGGGGCTTGTTCGATGGCAGTGGCTGCGGCGAAGGAAAGTTTGGGCATTCCGAAACCGTCGTACACGCGGATTTGGGTGAGTTCAACTTCGCGGCCCAAATCCAGCATGAACACTGCGGGGTATTTGGCTTGGCCAGGCCAACCGGGAAACCACCAGGTGGCCGTGTTGCCATCAAACAGGGCGGTGGCGCCGCCCACGCCTGGGCCGAGGGTCTGGGCGACGACCATCTCTGGCACGACGGTAATTTTTTGGCCGCTGCAACTTTGCAGCAGAGCGAGGATGGGAAGAAGGAGGTAGCGGAGGAGGATGTGTGGGACGTGTTTCATGCGTTTTTAACGCCAACAAATGGGCCAATTTGGCATTACAGATTCCGCTACCCCATTGTACCCAACCACACTACTGGACATTTTTCACACAACGCCACAACGCCACGACGGAGACAGGACTAAATCATTCAAAACCAATTCGTTGTGCTGTAGTGTCGTTGTGTGAAATCAAAATGCCCAGTAGTGTGGTACCCAAAACAGCGGCTTATCTTTGCCCGCTCATTCCAGTGCTATGCCACGCCTCCTCCTCAGCACACAAACAATCTTTCAAAGATGGCTACCGCTCAGGTGGCTGTTTGTCAGCACGTTGTGCTCAGGTTCTGTACTCTGCGCATTGGCTCAAGCCCAAAAGCCGCAGATGGAAACCATCTCGGTGGAGCAGGGCCTCTCGTCCAACCACGCCTCCGTGATTTGCCAAGACCGCCAGGGCTTCGTTTGGATCGGCACGCTGGGCGGCCTGAACCGCTACGACGGCTACGAAATCAGAACTTTTCGGAACCTGCCGGGCGATTCCACCAGTTTGCCGAGCAACATCATTACGGCCCTGCACGAAGACCACCAAGGCGTGCTTTGGATAGGCACTACGATGGGTTTGAGCCGTTTTAACCCCTTGGACGAAACCTTCACCTCCTATTCTGCCAAGCCGGATGATCCGCAAAGCCTCAGCCACAATTTGGTCAACTATATCCACGACGACCGGGATGAGGAACTTTGGATCAGCACTTCTGGCGGCGGCCTCCACCTGTTTGACCGCGAGAAGAAAACTTTTTCGCGCTATGGCCCCAAAAGCACCGGACCCAATTCTTTCCCTCCAACCATCATCACCGAATTCTGCGAAGACCGCCAACGCAGCCACCTGCTCTGGATGGGTGTGTGGGTAGATGGGGAGTCGGCACTGTATTATTTTGACACAGAAATCAAAACCTTCACGCGCTGCGACATGGGCCGCGATTGGGCCAACGACGAACTTCATTCGGTAGTAGAAGACCAGGCGGGTCACATCTGGATGGGGACAGCGCGGGGTGTGGTGGTGTTTGATAGAACGACCGGGACATTCACCCGTTTTGACCAAGACCCCAACGCCCCCAAAGAGGAAGTCATCACTTCGATGGAAGACCAACAAGGCGCGATGTGGGTCTGCGGGTACGGCACCGGGCTGTACCGATACGACCCCGTGCAGAAACGATTTGAGCGATACACACACGACCAGACCGACCCCAAAAGCCTGAGCAGCAACCAAGTGCATAGCATCATGGAGGACCGCTCCGGGGTGCTTTGGATCACCACCGAGGGCGGTGGCGTGAACCGTTGGCGGCTCGACCAACGGCGTTTCCAGACCCTGCAATCTGACCCAGCCAACCCTCGCTATGCCCTGAGCGGCATCGTCACGGCGCTCTGTGAAGACCGAAGCGGGCGCGTTTGGATGGGCTCGCACTGGAAGGGCTTGGATTGTTACAACCGCAAAACGGGCCGTTTCGAGCCGATGGATTTCAAGTCGGGCGACCTGAGAAAAATGACCGTCGGGGCTTTGTCACTTTTGGAAGACCGTTCCAGCCACATCTGGGCGGGCACCAGCGGCAGGGGGCTTTTTTGCCTAGACCCTGCGCAGCGCACATTTGTCCAGTACCTGCCCGACCCCACCAACCCGACCAGCCTGAGCAGCAAGAACATCCGAGCGATGCGGGAAGACCGGGCGGGCAATTTGTGGCTCGGCACACCCGAAGGTTTGGATCGCTTCGACCCCGCTACTGGTCAATTTGCCCACTTCCGCCACGACCCCGCTCAACCAGCCAGTCTGCCGAGCAATGCGGTGTACTCGCTTCACGAAGACCGATCTGGCACCTTGTGGGTCGGCACGGAGCAGGGCCTGTCGCGCATGGATGGCAGTGGCAGGTTTCGGCATTTTCTGCACGAGGCTACCGATGCCCAAAGTCAGCACAGCGGGCGGGTGTACAACATCGCCGAAGACCGGGCCGGCAACATCTGGGCGGGTACGGGCAGGGGGCTGTACCGGCTGCGTTTTGCTACGGGTGCCAACTCCGAGCCGCAGATGGACCACTATTCCGAAGCCAATGGTTTGCTGGGCAATTCCATCGGTGGCATTTTGGAAGACGGCCAGGGCCGCCTGTGGATCAGCACGTTCAAGGGGCTGATGGTGTTCAAAAACCCACAACACGGCGCCGCCGTTTTGCCCGATTTTCAGCACTACGGACTGAGCGACGGGCTGCAAGGTTTTTTTGAAGACAAATCGTACTTCAAAAACCCGCAGGGCGAGATGTTTTTCGGCGGTGAAAACGGCTACAACGTGTTCCACCCCGACAGCATCCGCGACAACCCACACCCACCGCTTGTCGCCATCACCGGTTTTGAAAAATTTGATACTGACCGGCCAGAGGCAGGGCCAGTGGCCGAAAAAGGCATCTCCGCCCGCAGCGAGGTGGTCATTTCCTACAAAAACAACATCTTCACCATCTCCTTCGCTGCGCTGGATTTCCGCGACCCCGCCAAAAACCGCTATGCCTACCAACTCGAAGGCTTCAACGACGCTTGGGTGCAACTCGGCAACCAACACCAAGTCACCTTCACCAACCTCGACCCTGGCACCTATATTTTTAGGGTAAAAGGCAGCAACGACGATGGCATCTGGAACGACACGCCCACCGTGCTGCGCATCGTCGTCACCCCGCCCTGGTGGAAAACTTGGTGGGCATACGCCGCCTACTTGGCCCTGATGATCAGCGGAATATTCGGTTTCATCCGCTTGCGGCTGCGCTTTTTGGAAAACCGAAACCGCGAGTTGGAGCAAGCCGTGCAGACCGCCACCGGGCGCATCAGCGACCAAAACCGCCAGTTGGCCCTACAAGCCGAGTCGCTCCGTGCGCTTGATCAGATCAAGTCGCGCTTCTTCGCCAACGTCAGCCACGAACTGCGCACCCCGCTCACCCTCATGCTCGGCCCCATCAGTTCGGTGCTAAAAAATGCGAAACTCGCCGCCAAAGACCTCCAACTCCTCCAAATCGCCCGGCAGAACGGCCAGAGCCTGCTGAGTCTCGTCGGCGAAATCCTCGACCTCGGCAAAATGGAGACGGGCAAACTGACACTGGAAGAAAGCCCGGTTGCGCTGCGCCCGTTGTTCCTCCGGCTGGCGGGCAACTTCGAGTCCCACGCCCAGCGGCTCGGCATCCGCTACACCGTCCGCTGCGAATGCCCCGCCGACCTCCATGTGCTGCTCGACCGCAAGAAGTTGGAGACCGTGCTGAATAACCTACTGTCCAACGCTTTCAAGTTCACACCCGCAGGAGGGAAGGTGGAAGTGGCACTGGTCGGTAGCACGGCGTTCACGCCGTCGGGACAAGGGGCGTTTACGCCCATGATAAAAACATGGAACGCAGCGGGCGGCAACACACACAGCACGGTGAGCGGCGACACACGGGACGCGGCGGGCAAT
>JAYSUY010000277.1:0-1999 GCA_043718855.1 Saprospiraceae bacterium
TAGTCATCGCCCTACATCTTCCCCAGCGCCCCCTCCAAAATCGCAATCCGCGCCAGCCCATCGGCCATTTTTTTGCGCTCAGCTTCTACTACGGCAGCGGGTGCGCCGCTTACGAAGCGCTCGTTGGCGAGTTTGGCTTCCACGGAGCGCACGAAGCCGCGCTGGTAGGTGAGTTCCTCGGTCATTTTTTTGCGCTCGGCCTCCACGTCAATCTGCTCTTCCAGTACGACGTAGTATTTTTCGGTACCCAAAATGAAGGACTTGGCATTGGCTGGTTCTGCGTCCGACAGCTCGAGTGAATCGAGCACAGCCATTTTCATCACCATCTCCAGCAACCCTTCGCGGGCGAAGAGTTCATGGGCCGATTCGCTGGCTTGCACCTGTACAGTAAGCGGCTCGCGGGGCTTCAGTTTGTTCTGGTTGCGCACCTCGCGGATGGCCGTGATGATGCCCTTAGCCAATTCAACTTGTTGAATCAAAGCGGTATCGGCAGTGGAAATGGCCTTCGGGTAGGCTTGGCGGCAGCAGTCATCGCCATCTGCCCGCTCGGCCAGTTGATGCCAAATTTCTTCCGTGATGAACGGCATGAACGGGTGCAAAGCCACCATCAGGTCGGCGTACATCGAAAGCGTAGCCTCATGGGTGGCTTGGTCAATCGGTTGCTCGAAACCCGGCTTGATCATCTCCAAGTACCAGGAGCAGAAGTCGTCCCAGATGAACCCGTAGAGCGAGTGTAAGGCTTCGCTGAGGCGGTATTGCTCAAATTCACGCTCCACATCAGCCAGCACTTGCTGGAATTTTTCGCGAAGCCAGCGCACAGCCAACGCATTCTTGCGGGTAATGTCGTCGCTCTCAGCGGCATCGATTACCTGCCAACCCTTCACTAAGCGTAGCGCGTTCCAGAGTTTGTTGCAGAAGTTGCGGCCGTTCTCGCAGAGTTTTTCATCAAACAAAATGTCGCCACCCGCTGCCGCGCTCGACATGAGGCCGTAGCGCACACCATCGGCACCAAAATCGGCCAGCAGTTGAAGCGCATCAGGTGAATTACCGAGTGATTTGGACATTTTGCGCCGCTGCTTATCGCGCACCATGCCGGTAAAATACACGGCTTGAAAGGGCTTCTGCCCCCGGAACTCATAGCCCGCCATGATCATCCGGGCTACCCAGAAGAAAATGATGTCCCAACCTGTCACCAGCACGTTGGTGGGGTAGTAGTAGTTGATCTCGCCTTTTGGGTCTTGGAAGCCGTTGAACACCGAAATCGGCCAGAGCCAAGAGGAGGCCCAAGTGTCGAGCACATCTTCGTCTTGGCGCAAGTCATTGATGGTCAGCAATGGATTGCCCGTCGCCGCCTGCGCTTGGGCCAGGGCCTCGTCAGCAGTGGTCGCTACAAAGACGTGGGTTTCCTTGCTCAATGCCTCCGATTTCAGGTACCAAGCGGGTATCTGCTGACCCCACCACAGTTGGCGGCTGATGCACCAGTCGCGGAGGTTTTCCATCCAGTTGCGGTACAGATTCTGGAAGTGTGGTGGGTAAAATTTCACCTCTTCATCAATCACCGCCCGCAGCGCAGGCTCGCCGAGGCTACCCATTTTCACAAACCATTGGAGCGAAAGTTTAGGCTCTACCACCGCGCCAGTGCGTTCCGAGCGACCGATGTTGGTGCGGTAGTCCTCGGTTTTCACGAGGTGGCCACTGGCTTCGAGGGCAGGTTTCATGGCCTTGCGAGCCTCGAAGCGATCGAGGCCGACGATGGGCGCGTAAGTACACAGGTCGTTGATTTTGCCATCGTCGCTGATGGTATCGATCACCGCCAAGCCATGCCGTTGGCCTACTTCGTAATCGTTGGGGTCGTGAGCCGGGGTGATTTTGAGTGCCCCAGTGCCGAACTCAATGTCCACATAATCGTCGGCGATGATTGGGATGGCGCGGTCGATCAGCGGGATCAGCACGTGCTTACCCACCATGTGGGTGTAGCGCGGGTCTTTCGGATTCACCG
>JAYSUY010000278.1:0-5412 GCA_043718855.1 Saprospiraceae bacterium
CTTTGCGCATGAGGTGGCGCGGAAAACATTTTTTACATGAAGAAGCGCGGATTCGACATCGTATTTTTCGTCCGCTTGCGCAGTTCGTACTGCACCAGCACCTCAATGGAGCCAGCCGTGTAGTCCTTGATGTTGGAGAGCGTGAAATCGTAGGCCGCGCCGATGGCAAACTGCGGCGATGCCTGCCAAAGAGCCAGCAGATCGACCGATTCGCCGGGGCCATCGCCGCCCAGGCGGTACGAGATGCCAGCGGTGAATTTCTGGCGCACGTTCAAATTCAGGTTAATATCTGCATCGAAAGGCGCGTTTTCGACGTATTTCAGCAGCAAAGCAGGCATCAGGTCAATGTCTTCACTGAGCGGAACAACCGCTCCAGCCATCGCGTAGAAGTGCCGAACCTCCTTGGCCGGTGTGTTGCCCGTCGGGTTGTAGCCGATCACGTTGGTGTAGATGCGCGGCACCGAAAAGCCCAAATACACCCGCTGATCGTAGGTGGCGTAGAGGCCCGCGCCCACGTTTCCGAAGAAATCGTTGACCCGATCAGGGCCGATGGAGGGATCGCTGAACGGACCCTGACCCGGCTGCGGCTGCGCATTGGCCAAGTCGAAGCCTCGTGCACGCAGCGAACCGCTGAGGCCCACGCGCAGCGACATTTTTTTGCTCGAAATCACATCGTAGGAGTAGGCCAGCGAGGCAAAAAAGTCGCGCTGTAAACCGATGCTCTGGTTGGAGACCGTGAGGCCCACGCCCTGCCGCTTGGAAAACAGCGGCGAGTTCAGGCTGGCCAGTATCGACTTCGGCGCGCCTTTGAACCCAATCCACTGGTTGCGGTAGATGGCCGTGAGCGACGGCACCTCACGAGCACCAGCGTAGGCGGGGTTGATGAGCAGTTTGTTGTACATAAACTGCGTGTAGTGGTGGTCTTGCTGAGCACTGAGTTGCAGCCCGGCGAGGAGTATGAGAGAGAGGAGAAAATGTTTTTTCATAACAATCAGGTGGATGAGGGTGGATGAGGGGGTTTATGAGGTTGATAAGGTTTATGAGGTTGATAAGGGTTGATAATCAACCTCATAAACCTTATCAACCTTATCAACCCTCACAAACCTCATCAACCCATTGTTAGCGATAGATTTCCACAAAACCTTTCAGCACTGCCTCATTGGGGCCGGGCCGGAAGATATAGAAGTAGGTGCCGTCGGGCAGGTCTTTGCCCGGTTCGTTGTCGAGTGTGCCGCCCCAGTCGTTGATGTACGGCGAGGCCTCAAAAACCTTGTCGCCCCACTGGTTGTAGATCACGATGGAGTTGCTGCGGAACAGTGTGGATGCATCCAGACAAGGAATCACCAGCACATCGTTCTCTGTGTCACCGTTTGGTGTGATGATGTTCGGCACAAACGTACAGTCCGTTTCGCGTACCGTAATCGTCACCGTAGCCATATCGCAGAGGTTTGGGCAGGTCTTCGAGCAGATTTCGTAGAGGAAAGAAGGCTGGCCGCCTTGCACCCCTGCGGTGTACTTGAAGAAGCCTGGCTTGCCAGCCACTGTGTCCAACCCGATGATTGTACTGAGCAGTCTTACCTTAAAATTTGCCAGATCAAAGATGTCGTTGGTCAGCACATCGAAAGTGTCCATAGTGCCGGGATCGATGGTGAACGTGAAATCGTCTACTGCGTCGGGTTTTTGCGCCAGCGTCAACGTGGTTGAGTCTGCCGCGCTGGCGCAAGTACCGAGCGATACCACTACTTTATACTGGCCGATGTTGGCCTGATTCAAGTCTTTAATCGTGATGGTGCTCTTGTTCGGGAAGCCGCCACCCTGTGGCCCTGTCCAAGTGTAGGTGGCTCCGGGTATGGCCGGCAGCACCGTCAGTTGCAACGAATCACCAGGGCAACCGGTTTTGGCATCGAGCATCACCTCTGGCAATGCAACGCCCAGCACCGTCACTTTCACTGAGCAACTGGCCGTGTTGGCCGAAGCATCAACCGCTTGGTAGGTGACCACTGACGTGCCAGGCATGAACAGAGAACCAGAAATCTGCCCGGTCGTCTGTTGCAGCACCGCAAGGCCACAGTTGTCGGTCGCCGTAGGGTTCACAAAATTCAGTACCGCGCCAGAGCAGTTTGGCCCTGCGGCCGCGCTCGTCAGGAATGCCCCTGGACCGCCAGAAAGGATGGTCCCAGAGGTGTTCACCACGATGGAGTCCGTTGGGCAGCCCGCCAGCACAGGCGGTGTCATTTCCGAAACCTTGATGCTGAAGGTAGCCGTGTACGTTGTGCCGTTGCCATCGGTAGCGGTGTAAGTTACCACTGTAGGAAGGCCGAGTTGGAAAGTGTCGCCCGGCATATGGCTGAAGGTGACTGTGGGCGGTATGCAAAAACCTTTCGGCACGGGCGGAGTCCAAGTTGCAATGGCTTCGCAGCCAATCAGGGTTTGCGAAACAGGTATGCTGTCGAAGCCCGGCACGATGGTCGAAACCACCTTGACGTTGAATTTGCAGGTGTCCACGTTGCCAGAAGCGTCGGCTACGGTAATCAGGATGCCAGTAGTGGCAATCGAGAACATAGTGCCTGATGTGTCTGATGCTGCCCAAACCAAGTTGGGTACTGGAGTGCAGTTGTCGGTCGCCGTAAGCGGTGCCCAACTCACCTTCGCCCCGCAGGGGTCGGTGCTGTTCACAATCGTGTCTTTCGGGCAGTTTTCGAGTACTGGGCGCACCCCGTCTTTTGCCGTAATACTGAAAGCGCAAGTGGCGGTGTTGCCCGCGTTGTCCTCCACGGTGTACGTCACGAGGGTGGTTTTTGCTTCAAAAACGCTGCCCTGCGGGATGTCTGCCCCGAACGACTTGATGCCGCAGTTGTCCGAAGGGAAAGCCGGCTGCCAGTTGAGCATCGTGTCGCACTTCGTGAGCGGCAGGTTCAGCAAAATGTCGCTTGGACAATCAATTTTAGGCAATTCTGTGTCCTTCACCGTCACCGTGAAGGAGCAGGAAGCCTTGTTTCCCTGCGCATCGGTGGAGGAGTAGGTGACCACTCTGATGCCAAGCGGCAAGTCGCTGCCCGACTGCACGTCTGGTATCGGGGCCAGTATCGTCGTATCGCAATTGTCAAAAGCCTGTGGTGTGACCCAGCTGACGGTGGCCACGCAGGAGTTCGGATTTGTAGCAAAAGTCGTGTCCTTCGGGCAGATGAAAAACGGGGCTTCGTTGTCCAGCACGGTCACTTTGAACAAGCAGGAGGAGAAGTTGCCCGAATCATCGGAGGAGATGACCGTCACCGGGGTCATGCCCAAGGCGAAAGTATCTTTCGGGAGCATTTTCGTGCTGCCCACATCCAAGTTGTCGTCGCAGTTGTCGCTCGTCGTTGGGTTCAAATTGCCCACTATGGCCGAACAATTGAAACTGTTGGGCAGCAGCACTGTGTCCTTCGGGCAGATGAGTTTGGGCGCGATGGTATCGAGTACCGTCACCGTCCAACTGCAAAAATCTTTGGAACCGCTCACCGTATCGAGGGCCATGAACACCACCGTTTTCGCTTCGTTTACCAAGAAACTATCGCCCGGCTCGAAGTTCACATCGATCACTACGTTGCTGAAGTCGCAAGCACCAGTCACTTCCGGTTCCTGCCAGAACACCGGCACTTTGCACTCGGTTTCGGTAGCATAGCCCTGCACCAAAGCTGGTGGGCAGTTTTTCAGTTTCAGGTTGTTCTCCGGCTCCACAAACACTTGAAAACCACACTGCGAGGTGTTGCCCAGGCTGTCGGTAGCCGTGTAGGTCACTGTAGTCAAGCCCGGCTCATACACGTTGTCTGTCTGATCGGAAGCAAGGGTTTTCACCCCGCTGCAATCATCGATCACCTGTGGTTGGAAGGTGAGGATGGCGAAGCAAGTACCCACTGGCTGCACCAACGTATCTTTCGGGCAGAAGGTAAATTCTGGCCCATTCAAGTCGGCTGTGCTTTTGAAACCGCCGTTCAGTGTGCTCACTGGTAGCGACTGAAAAGCCTGATTTACTGCGTCGAAAGGCGCAAGGAACGCAATGGGCGACAGCGCACCAGGCGTGTTTACGATAAAATGGAGGGTAAATAAAACCCCGCCATCCGGGATGTTGGGCCAAGTACCCGCCGTACCGCCCAAAAAGCGGAGTATGCCGTTGGCTATATCGGTGTAGATAAATGCCGACGAGTTCACCGTTAGACCCAAGCCAGGGAAAATACCCGTGATCGTGTCGAGGCTCAGGGCGAGTTCGTCCCACTCCACCGAAAACTGGAGGCCGATCAGGTCGTTGAAATTGCCGACCGTCAAATCCACCTCAATCGTCTGCAGTGCTGTACCAGCGCAGTCGGTTTCCACCGAGTCGAGCGCCAGCAACACAGGCTTGCCTGCATCTACAAACACCTGAAAAGTGCAGGTGGACGAGTTGCCCGAAGCATCGGTGGCTGTGTAAGTTACCGTCGTGGAGCCAGCGTTGTAGGTGCCGTTGGCATTTCCTGTACCCGTACCTGTGGTGGCACCGGCCTGCGTGTAGGTCAGTGCAACTGCACCTGAGCAGTTGTCTGTCAACGTAGTAGGCGCAGCAGTGGTGATGTTCGCCGTCAGTTCGCCGGGCATGGTCTGCACCGAGATGTTCTGGGGGCAAACGATGGTCGGTGCTGTGTTGTCAGATACATTGATCTGGCCTGGAATGTAAAATACCGGGACTTCCTCTGGAGGATTGGTAGCACTGGTGTACGCTTCGCGGAAAGTCGGAAAATCGCCAAAACCAATCTGGGTCATGCCGCTGTTGCCGCTTTTTGGCGAAAGATGCACCCGGAACAGCAGCGAGCCGTTCGGGATGGTGGTGCCGACCAGCGGGACGCTGGAGGTCCAACTGAACGAGAGGAAGCCGTTGGCGACTTGGAAGGTGCCGAAGTTGTTGGCATCCAGCGTCAGTGCAGACCCGGCAAAGGTGACGGAGTCGAATTTCAGCACCGCTGTGTCCCACTTGATGGAAAATTGGAGCGAACCGAGCGAATCAAAACTGACCGCCGTGATCGGCACCGCGATGGATTGGCCACAGTTGGCACCGCCACCACCCGCGAGAATGGTCAGCGTGTCGCTCGCATTGTTAGGCTCCACCATGATGGAGAAGGAACAAGTGGCGGTGGAGTTGCCCACATCGGTCACTTTGTACACCACCGTCGAGGAACCGAAATTAAATACCCCACCGCTGGCATCGGGGTCCGTCGGGAAATTGCCCGTCGTAGCGCCCGATACCGACCAGCCCACCTGCTGCACCGTACAGTTGTCGGCTACACTGGTCGGGCTGATGCCGTTCACCACCGCAGGGCCGCTGCTCTGTACCGTCAAACTGGGCGGGCAAGTGATCGTGGGCGGGATGGTGTCAATCGGCAGCACACCTCCAAGCATGAGTTG
>JAYSUY010000279.1:0-1998 GCA_043718855.1 Saprospiraceae bacterium
TCGGTTAAAATGTCCCGCATTGCGCCCTCCTCATGCCTCAAAAATTTGTCTCGCCTACTGGTACGTCACTTGCAGTTCGCGCCACTAGTGCTACACAACGCTGGGCTGCCTTTCCTGTAATGGAAGGCATTTACAACTCGCTTTTTTTCTCCAAATCTCGCAACAGCACCCGTAGCGCACCAGCAGAGAGGAAAATCTCCACGATGCTGATCACCAGCGAGATCATCAGCATGAGCAGGCTGAGAGCGAAGAGGATTTTGGCACCGATCTGCCGTCCATCATAGATGAAATACATGGTGAGTACGCACACGAAAATACTGCCCAGTCCCAGCACCTGCATCCAACGGATGAGCATCAATCTTCGGCGCAAACTGCGGATTTGCTTGAGTAGGCCCCGGTGTCGTTTTTTTTCGTAGTCTGATACCAGTTTTCGGATGAGGGTAGCGATCGCCAAAAACTTGTTGGTATAGGCCAAAATGAGCAGCGAAAGGGCAGGGAAGAGCAGGGCGGGCGTTTGAATGGTGAGCTCCATAGCCAAGATAGGTTAGGTCAAAATGAAAAAGACCGTGAGGCTGTGCAGCCTCACGGTCTTTAAAATTGTTGGGTCACAAGGACTCGAACCCTGAATAAAAGTACCAAAAACTTCTGTGTTACCATTACACCATGACCCAGTGCTTTAAAAGCAGCGCAAAAGTAGTCTGATGATTCTTGCTGTGCAAGTAGCCTTCAAACTTTTTTTATGGTGGTGTGTACCTTACTGTACCCGTGTCCAGTATTGCGTCCGGTAGAATGGGCCAAGGAAACCCCGTACCACAAGTGTGTTTGGGTCGCCTTCTTTGAGCCACATTTTGCAGCCGTACCATTTGCCTTTTTCTGGGTCGAGGATATTGCCAGACTCCCACAAACCGCTCTTAGGCAGCATATTGACGAGTATGGCCATGCCGAGCAGGGGCTGGTCTTTACGATCACCGGGGCATTTTGTACAGGTGGAAGGTGCATTAGGGCGCAGCACTTTTGCTATTTTGCCATATACCTTGCCATCGGCCTCATAGATTTGGACATGGCTTTTGTTTTCGCCGGTTTCGTCGTCCTTGGTTTGCCAAGTGCCGAGCGCAGTTTGTGCATGAAAGACGGTGCTGAGGAGGAATGAGATTAGAAAAACGAATTCTTTCATCGTGAATGAACGGTGCTGGTGGAGGATGAAACGGTGTAAGATATCTCGTGGTTTGTCTGCAATGTCGTACAAGCGGCTTTTCCTGCTTTACACTTGCCTGTCGAATGGCTTTAAAATACAATGGTATGGAAATTGTTTACGCCATTTCCTATGTCACTGCTACCATTGATTAAATCTTTCAACGTACTCATCGCCGACGACCAGCCCCTTTTTGTGGAGGGCGTACAGTCGGTACTTTCTCATTCTTCCAGCGGCAAATTTGCCTACCATGTGAAGGGTGTAGCAAAAACAGGCGCTCAGGTGTCCGAGTTTCTGCGCCAAAGCCACATGGATTTGCTGGTCATGGACCTTAGCCTCTCTGAGCCGGATGGCTTGGCCATACTGCCCGGTGTCAAAAAAAGTTTCTCGAACACTCGTGTTCTGGTAATGACTTTGCAAGACGATCCGCGCTTGGTCAAAGCCGCCTTTCGTGCTGGTGCCGATGGTTACATGTTGAAATCAGGCACAAAAGACGAGTTTTTCCATGCTATTGAGGAGGTCATGGATGGTAATACCTTCGTTGGTAGAGGTGTTCCGCTGGTCAGTTATCAGAACGGCCACGGCGAAAAAGGTGCCTCTCCGGAGAAAACCTTTGTTCGGAAGTATGGCCTCACGCGCCGCGAAATTGAGATCATGCGCTACATCGGCCAAGCACTCAACAACAAGGACATCGCTGAAAAACTCTACATCAGCGACCAGACGGTGAGTGTGCATCGCAAAAACATCATGCGCAAGTTGCATGTGAACACCACTGCATCGCTGATCAAAATTGCTTTTGAGAACAA
>JAYSUY010000280.1:0-5407 GCA_043718855.1 Saprospiraceae bacterium
CACTAAATGTACGCAACTGACGGATTTCTAACACACTCTTTTTTGGCTTGTCCATGTTAAATGTTGACTTTTTGGGTCAATCTATTTCAGGACAAGCCAACTCATAACTCATACCTCATAACTCATAACTCATACCTCATAACTCATAACTCATAACTCCAACCTCATAACTCCATCCAATCCATCCACTCCCGAAATGCTTCGTTCATGCGGTACGCTAGCTCAGTGCCGTCGGGTTTTTGCTCAAAAAAGTGGTGGTCGTAGTTCGGGTAAATCTTCAGCGTCAGGTTTTGTTTTCCCGCCCGTAGGAAGTCCAGCGGGAGCGTGGCGCAAGGCGCGGCAGTGAGGTCGGCTGTGCCAAAAGCGACCAACACTGGGATGTTCAACTGCATCAGCCAAGCCCGCGCGGGGCTGGAAAACGAGACGGTTGTTTTGGGTACGTCGCCGCCATCAGGGTTGTCGGTCTGCTCTGCGTTGGCGTACAGCCAAGCCCAGTATTGCTGCAATTCTGCTAACTTTTCAGACGCTTCTGTGCCAAGTGTTTTCCCCTGCGCCACATCCTGCTGGATGCGGCGCACCTCCTCATCCAGCCGCCCGTTGGGGTTGCCGGAGTAGTAGATCAGGTGCGTCACCCGGGGGTGTGCGCTCGCCAACTTAGAAGCCACGGTGGCCCCTTGCGAGCCGCCGCAAACGACCACTTGAGCCGGATCGACCCAGGGCTGTTGGAGCAGCCAATCCAGCACGGCAGCATGCTGCGCCACATAGTAGTCGAGGTGGTTATTTTCTCGAAAACGCCGCGGTGGGAGGCCAGTAGTGGGGTCGTTGTAGCACATCCGCTGGTCGAGGTCTTTGATCTGAGCGGTGAGTGGCAAGCCGGGCTTGGACACTGCGACGAAGTGGTATTTATCCTGAAAACTGCGGTAGTCGAAGGGCCAGGTGCCAAAGCCGATGGTGTCTTGAAACAATGCAATCGGCGTAGGCAGCGAGCCATGTACAAACAGGAACACCTTCTTTTTTTGTTGAAAATCAGCAACTTGTCCAGCCACCAATACCTGCGCGGTATCGTCTGCGGCAAACGGCACATCGAATCGGGTGAGTTGGGTGTTGGGCAGCTGCTGAGGGGTTTGGGCGACAAGGCCGTTTACCCAAAAAAAGGCGGCGAGGAGGAGAAATCTCATGTAGAGCGGCATTAGGTTGAGATAAAATATCGTGCAGCGACATCAACGCAAAGATTGCGATTCTGCTTGCTTGATACATTCCCGTGATCTTCCGCTGGCTCACATTTTTCGTACCCGCTTCTTTTCCGTCAAGTACGGTGCGCCCACTGTCACCACCTCCACCACACCTTCCAAGCCACTGGCAATCACCACATTGGCACCTTCCACGAAGGCTACCTGCACGGGTATTTTGCGCACACTCGTGCCGTCGACTTGCAGCGAAAACACGAAAGCCGACTGGCCGTCGCCCTCCACAATGGCCTCCACCGGCACGATGGCGTAGGGCCGCGACTGCGCGGGCGTGATGTCCACCTGCGCGAACAGGCCCGGTGCGAAGCGCTTGCCTTGCGGCACGACGCGGATTTCCACCGGGTACAGCCCGCTCTGCGGGTCGGCAGCTGGGGCGAGGTCGCTCACCTTCCCGTTGAACACGGTGCCTTCGTAAGCATCCATCGTAGTGCGGGCGGGCATACCGAGGCTGAGCCGTGCCCAGTCGCGGTCGCTCACGTTGATGCGCACCACCCAATCGTTGGCTCCGGTCTCGAACAGCACGAAGGCGGGCATACCCGGCCCGGTGATCTCGCCTTCGTTGACCAATTTCTTGATGATTTTGCCGCCGCGGGTGGCGCGGATTTCGGCGTACTGCTGATTGAAAGTGGCGATGCGAGCAGTTTCCTTGGCCACATCGCGCCCGGTGGTAGCGTTTTGCAGCAGTTCGAGCGTGGCACTGCTGTCGCGGTAGAGGCCGTTCACACGGGCGAGGTCACGCTCAGATTTGGCCAGGCCCTGCTGTGCCTGAGCCACTTGCGCGTCTATCTCGGTTTTGTCGAGCACGGCCAGCAGTTGACCGGGGCGCACCACGTCGCCTTCGTCCACATAAATTTTGCTGATTACGCCGCCGATCTTGAACGACAGCCGCTGCTCGCCGGAGGAGGTCAGGGTGCCGCTGGCATGGATGAGCAGGGCAACGGTGCGGGTCTGCACAGCGGCGGTGCGAATGGGGATGCTTTCGTCGCTGTTTGCTGTTGGCTGTTGACTGTTGGCTGTTGGCTTTGCACCACAGCCGCCTGTGAGGGTGCAAAGGCCAGTGAGAGCAGCCAGCGCAAGGGCGGGCAGGGCGAATGTTTCGAGTCTGATATTTTTCATAAAAAATTGATGGTCAGTTGTTTTTTAAATTTCGCTCTACCGCCATGCGGTGGTGCTCGGCGTGGTAGATGGTAAAGTAGAGCATTTCCCGTAGCGTCAGTTTACCCAGCAGTGGGTGGGGCAACAGCAAGGTATCCAACTGGATTTCAGAGAAACGGATCGTTTTTTCAGCCAGTTTTTGCACCTGCCGATCCAATGCTGCCAGCAGTTTTTCACGGCGCTGCCAGTCGGCGGGTGGTGGTACGAAGCGACCGCTGGCCCGGCCCCCGGCGGCGAGTTTGGCTTGGTATTTTTCTACCAAACCAGCGTAAGTTCGGGAAGGGCGATTGGCCTTGCCGAACAGCAGCCGGAGCAAAAAGGGTGGCAGCCCGTAGGCCATATTCACTGGCCCTACGCTCCGCAGGATGTGATCGAGGTGCTGGCCGTTGGCCCACTTGCCTTCGGGCGCATGGCGGTACTCGGCTTGGCTGAGCGAGCGAAACAGTTGGGCGAAGTCGGTGTAGTTGGCCTGAAGTTGCTGGGCGATTTCCTGTTTATTCATCGTTCGTCATTTTTACCCGCTATAGCCAAAGCGAAAGCGGGCATCGTTCATAGTTACAACCCCGCCGCTTTCCGCAGCGCCGCCTCCCGCAGTAGCACATCCGTCCAAGCCAGCAGTTGTTGCAGGCGAGCGGTGGTGACGCGGTTTTGGGCATCCAGAAACTCCAGCAGTAGCACTTGGCTCGCGCGGTACTTGTTGTTCACGATGCGGAAGGTTTCTTCGGCGGCGCGAAGACCGGTCTGAGCGGTGCGGAAGGTGTTTTGAGCGGCATCCAAGTCGTTCCAAGCCGAGGTGACTTGCAGGGCGACTTGCTGCTGGGCTTGGGCGGTCTGGTTGCGGATTTTTTCCGATTCGATGCGGGCTTCCTGCGTTTTGCTGCGGCGTATGCCGCCGTCGAAGAGGGGATAGGTCAGCCCAACTTGGGCCAGCGCGTAGGCTTGTTCCTTGGCAAACGTGTACTGAAAACCTTGAAATCCGAAGCTGCCACCGAGGTAAAAATCGGGCAATTTGAGGTTGGCAGCATTGCGGCGCACATCGGTTTCGGCGGCTTGCTGGCCGGCGCGGAGGGCCGCAAATTCGGGCCGACTGGTGAGGGCTTGCTGCACCAGTTCGCTGGACTGGTATACGATGGCAGATGCCCGGAGCAGCGCGGTATCTACCGTAACTTCGCTCTGTAAATCTTTGTTGATCAGGAAGTTGAAGTAAGCCCGAGCAGTATTTTGCTGGCTTTTAAATTTGAAAATCTCGTTGTCTGCTTTGCTCAGTTCGTAGTCGGCGGTGGCGACGATGTCGCGGGTAGCGACGTTGTTTTTCACCAAACTCTCGTTGAATCGGCGCAACTCCACCAGCACCGTGCGGGCATTGTTCCACACCCGTTCGGCTTCCAACGTTTGCAGGTAGCGGAGGTAGGCTTCGGTGATCTGGTAGCGCACCTCGTGCGCACCGATGGCCTGCTGCGCCGACTTGCTTTCGAGTAGGCTGGCCTGTATCTCGCGGTTGTAGCGCAGGTCGGAGTTGAAAATCGGGTAGGCGAAACTGACCTTCGTCTCGTGGAAATTGTTGGGCAGGAACTGGATTTGCTGGTTTTCCAGCGTGGGGTACTGGCCTGGCACAACGCCCGGCGGCAGGTTGCCCGGCACTGCGTTGAGCGCGTTGAGGTTGCGGTACGTTTCATTCAGCAGATCACCAATCGGGAAATCAATCCTGCGCCCGCCCGCCGACATGGTGTAGTTGGCATCGAAGGTGAGGGTAGGCAAGCCCAGCGATTTGGACTGGCGCACAGCCTCCTGCGCTTTTCTCACTTCTAAATTTTGCTGCTGCAAGCCCAAGTTGGCCGACAGCCCTTGCTGAATGTAAGCCTCCAGCACAGCCGACTGTGCCGAGACCTGGGTAGTGAGCAGCGATAGGGCGAGCAGCAAAAAAGCAGGCAGGGAGCAGAGACGGGCCCCAATTGGGGAACAAAACCGGTGATTTTCCATGTTGGACAATTCTTTTTGGACTTGGAAAGCCAAATCCTTGATGCTGTGCAAAGGAACGCCGACCCGCTCGCCCACGAAAGTAAAAAGTGGTGAACGGTCAAAATGTAAGCATGAACGGTTTTCGTTTACCTTTGTGCCGCTGGAAAGCGTTGGTCTCGTAGCTCAGCTGGATAGAGCATCTGACTTCTAATCAGACGGTCGTGGGTTCGAATCCCGCCGGGATCACACAGGCCCGTGAGGTTTTGACAAACTTCACGGGTTTTGTTTTGCCCTTGCGTCTCACTCCTCACTCCTCACGGCTTGCCACAGTTCCGCACTGCCCTCTCCCCTACCCCCGCCCCATTCCGCATCGGTCACACCGACCGGCTGCTGCTGCTTGGCTCCTGCTTCACCGAGCACATCGGGGCGCGGCTGTCTGCGGGGAAATTTGCCATACTCACCAACCCCTTCGGCATCGCCTACAACCCCGCCTCCATGCTGCAATGTTTGGAGCGTGTACTGGCGGGCGATCAGGATTTTGGCGAAGCCGAATTGTTTGAAAACGCCGGGCTGTGGCGGAGTTGGGCGCACCACGGGCAGTTTGCAAAAGCCAACAAAAACACCGCGCTCGCAGGCATCAACGCCGCTTACCATCAAGCCGCCAAATGGCTGCCGGGTTGCTCGCGACTGCTGCTCACTTTTGGCACAGCCGATGTTTTCATGCTGCGCAACACGAACCAAATCGCAGCCAACAACCACAAAATGCCCGCTGCACATTTCACCACCCGCCGCCTTTCGGTAGCCGAAATTGTGGACAGCACGGTGGAAATTTTAGAAAAAATAAAAGCGCAGAATCCTGATTTGCAAGTCATTGTCACCGTCAGCCCCGTACGACACCTGCGTGAAGGAGCCGTAGCCAACCAGCGCAGCAAGGCCACGCTCGTGCTGGCCTGCGACGACATCTGCCGCCAACTGCCCTACGCGCACTACTTCCCGGCTTACGAACTGCTGCTCGACGACCTGCGAGACTACCGCTTCTACGCAGC
>JAYSUY010000029.1:0-6773 GCA_043718855.1 Saprospiraceae bacterium
CAGCAAAATGCCCCAGCCCGTGGCTTGGAGCAGGCGGTAGGCTTGGGCAAATCGGAAGCGGAGCCAGAAGAGCATGGGCAAAAGTAGCGAGGCACCAGCGTACCCTGTTGCACCTGAAAAAACCGCTGCCACCCGTTTCCCAAAAAGCGGAGGCATGGTCTGGGCCTTGCCCCAAACCATGCCTCCATCGTGTTCAAACCCCCCAATCCTTGGGTGTCAAATTCGGATGCGTAATATAAACCTCACTTTGGCTTTTGGCCTTTGTACATCTCCTCTTTCGTCAAAGTCTCCACCCCTTTTTGTACCAATTTTTCTGAAAAACCGGCAACAAAGCAGAAAGCAAGCAGCAGTTCAAAACTGATTTTTGATGAAAAAAGTAGAAGAAGCCCTGTGCCCAGAAAAATATAGACCGCCAATGCGGCTACTGTGGCAAGCACCAAACGAGAGATGAGGATGGTGGTGCCAAACAGTTGGTTGGGCATTGTATTTTCGGCGCCTGTCTGGATGACTCGCAAAAACCCGCTGACGATGGCACCGATGATGCCCATCAAAATGACCAGCACCGCCAGCCTGCGCGGGTCCTCATGGATGGGAATGGATTCCTTATCCTTGTGCATCCGTTTCTTTTTGCCTTCGGAGGCTGTGCTGCCAGGTTTGCCGTCCTTCGCTTTGAGCAAACTGTCTTCCTTCGAGAGTGCTTTTTTGTCGCCTTCGGACTTCTCTGTTTGGGTCGCATCGTCATCACCTCGTTCCACATTTTCCAAGCGCTTTTCGATAGCATCCTTGTCGAGCGAATCTCGATTGCGCTCTTTCCGAAGGAATTCGGTCATCTCACTCACGGCATCCAGCGACAGGTCGGCATGGCGCGGGAAATCGCCCACTTTTGGGGCAATGAAGATGAACAGAGCGATGGACCAGAAGGCTGTCCAAGTCAAGAGGCGAATCTGCCCGTTGACCGTCAAGAGTTTATCGTAAAAATTGTCTTGGTGTTCATCAAGGATTTCGTTGGCCTTGATGATGTTTTCTACTGTGGCGGCTTCATTGAAAACCCATTGTTCGGGAGTTGCCTTGTCAACCTTTCCCAGTAAATCAAGGATGGATTTTCGCCGCCAAGAATCCACTTCCATCTTGCCCAGTGCTTCGTAAAAAATGGATTTGGCTCGGCTCAAATGCGATTGGTCGTGGCCTTTGGCCAAGCCGTGTATCAGCAACCGGCCAATGTTTTTGTAAATCTTCCAGCCTTGCTGGATTTCATACTTGTTGACGGACTCTTCGAGTTTGATGAAAAGGTCGTCGGCAATTTTTAGCCAGGGTTTTTTGTCCCAATCTGCTCCGGCTTCGAGTTTGAAGGCATCAATTTCAGCACGGAGGATGGGGAGTTTGTCGTAGAGCCGCCGCTTGAATTCGGTGGGCGGGAAAAACCGACGAAGATAACTTTGGTAGAAACTCATTGTGGAAAAGTTTAGTTGAGCAAAATTAAGCATCATCAATTGCTTCTCCATCAAACAAATTGAAATTACATCGCAACTCACCGGGCAACTGCAACCCATTCGTGAGTTAGCCTAAAAAAACAGAGGCATGGTCTAGGCATTGCCCCAAACCATGCCTCCAAATTCCCCAATCATCCCATCTCCAATTTCCTCGCCTACCGCACCACTGTCACATCACCTTTCAGCAGCACAATCCGACCATCCACCAGCACCACCTCGGCCCACCAAGCGAAAACAGCAGGGTTCACGATGCTGCCCCGGAAGTCGCCTTTCCAGCCCTTCGAGGCATCGTTGGGCAGGAAGTTTTGATTAAAAAACACGAGGCTGCCCCAACGGTCGTGAATTTGCAAAGTCTTGATTTCCAGAACTGATTCGTCTTTTGCAAAAATCAGGAACGTGCTGTTGTCCCCGTCCTGATCATCAGGCTTGATCACGTTGGGCGCGTAGATGGCCGGTTCGCGCTGCACCCGGATGATGGTGCGGGCCGTAGCCTTGCAGCCCTCGGGCGAAACGATGGTGACCTGATACTCGGTGTTGACGAAAGGCTGAGCCGTCGGGTTGAGCAACTCCGGCACAGTCGTACCAGCGAAGGTCAGCCCCGTCATCGGAGTCCACAACACTGTATCAATCAGTGCAAGCGGAAAGGCTGGCGGCACGAGCGCTTTCAGTTCCTGGTTTTCTCCCAACTCAATGTTGAATACCTGCGGCAGTGTCACCAGCGGCTTGGGCGGCGCAGGCACTGAGATGGGCTGCTCCACTTCGCAGCCGTTCAGGTCTTGGATAACGAGCGTGAAATTGCCGGGCGGAATTTTGTCAAACTCCTTCGGCGGGAAAAACGTCTGGCCACCATCGATCGAGTAGCGAAACGGCCCAATGCCGCCTTGGATATTTTCCACCATCAGTTTGCCTAATTCACCTGTGCAGAGCGGCGGACGCAGTTTGAATTGCAGCCCCGTCGGGATGTTCTGCTCGCGATCCACAGGCACCTGATCGGTGCTGGTGCAACCGTTGACGGTGTTGGTGACAGTGAGCAAGTACAGCCCCGGCTCGTCCACTTTCGGCTTGGGCGTGGTGTTGCCGCTGAGGATGTTGCCATTCTGGGTCGTCCAGAGCAGTTGGGTCTGCGGCAGCACAATGCATTCAATGTCAACCTGTTTCACCGTGCAAGTGAGGCGCGGTGCGGGTTTCACCTGCACAGGCGGCGGCACGATATTCTGCGTTACGATTACTGGCACGGTGGTCGAGCAGGCGTTCTGCGTGTTTTGCACCGTGAGCGTGTAGTTGCCTGGCTGGTTGGCGGTGGCTTGCGCGGCATTGGCCCCGCTCAGGATGTTGCCATTGGCGGTCGTCCAAGTGTAAGCAGGGGCTGAGCCTGCGCCAATGGCCGTGCCCGTGAGCGAAGTAGTTTTGACCAAACAAGTCAGCAGTTGGGGCGGCGCGATGGCGACTACGGGCTTGGCGATGTCCTGCGTCACGGTCACGTTATCGGTCTTCGTGCAGCCGTTCTGGGCGTTTTTTACGGTGAGAACGTAGAGGCCTGGCTTGTCGATTTGCGGAGCGAGGGTGGTGCCGCCGCCGATGATCTGGCCGTTGGCAGTGGCCCACGAGTAGGTGAAATTAGCACCCGCGCTGGAACCTATGCCGCTGAGTGTAGCGGTGAGATCGTCACAGTCGAGACCAGCCGTCGGGCCGGCTTCAGCGGCGGGCAGGGCCACGTCCTGCGGCACCGTAGCAGTGGCGGTGGTGGTGCAGCCGTTCTGGGTATTCGTGATGGTCAGGTTGTACACACCCGGCTGGTTTACCACCGGCAGTTGCGGATTTTGCAGGGAGACAAAGTTGCCGCCCTGAGTCGTCCAAGCGTACACATAGTTGGGGCCAGTGCTTGACGGTGCGGTGTTGAGCGGTATCTGCAAGGTGACGCAGGTCAACGTTTGCGGAGTAGCGATGAGGGCTACTGGCTTGTTCAAATCATTGACAACCAACACTTCATCGGTACCCGTACAGCCGTTGAGCGCGTCGGTGACGGTGACCGTATAAGTACCAGCCAAACCAACGGTAGGCTTGCTCGTGTTGCCGCCACTGATGATTTGGCCGATGGTAGTACCCCACGAGTAACTCAGATTTTGCGAAGCGGAACTCTGCACGACGGCTTGCAGCGGTAAGCTGAGCAGGGTGCAGGTGAGGGTCTGCTCTTGGCCAGCGTCCACCACTGGCGGCTGGATGTTTTGGTCAACGATGACGCTTGATGTGGACTTGCAATTGTTGGCCGTATTGAGTACCTGAATGACGTAAGTGCCGGGCTTGTCGATCAGCGGCGTGAGGGTGTTGGGGCCGCTCACGATGTTGCCATCGAGGGTGGTCCAGGTGTAGGTGTAGGTGGGGCCAGCGGTGCTGCCCGTGCCGTTGAGGATGGTGAGCGGGAGGGCGCAGGTGAGGGTTTGCGGCAGCCCGGCGATGGCTTTTGGCACGTCGGCACTCTGGGTAATTTGTACCGAGGCGGTGGACGTGCAGCCATTTTGAGTGTTGGAAACCAGCAGGTTGTAAGTTCCGGCTCCGTTCACCACTGGTTGGAGGGTGGTGGGGCCGCTCTTGATGTTGCCACCCACCGTCGTCCACTGGTAGGTAAAAATACCGCCTGTGCTGCCCGTCCCTTGCAGGGTGTACTCGGTGAGTACGCAGTTGAGTTCGATGCCGGGGCCAGCGGCTGCCGCTGGCTTTGCGAAGTCCTCGGTCACCACCACGTCGTCGGTGTCGGTGCAGCCATTTTGGGTGTTGGTGATGAGCAGGGTGTAGGTGCCGATTTTATCCAAACCAGCAGTGGGGCCGTTGGTGGGCGTGGTGAAATTACCACCCGCAGTCGTCCAGTTGAGGGTAAAATTCGCGCCCCCATTGGCTGGGTTGCCGATACTTCCGGTGGGTTTGAAACAATTGAGCAGCACATCAGGCCCAGCCAGCGCGACGGGCAACACCACATCCTGCGTCACGGTCAGGGTCTCGGTGTCGGTGCAGCCGTTCTGGGTGTTGGTGACGGTGATGGTGTAAGGGCCGGGCTGGTTGACGGTGAGCAGCAGGGTGCCTTGCCCCGACACGATGCCGCTGCCGGCCCAGTTGTAGGTAAATGGCCCGTTCTGACTCGAAGCCGAAGCGTTGAGCGGAGTTTGTAGGGTGGTGCAGGTGAGCGTGGCGGGCGGCGCAATGGCCGCTGTGGGCAACACAGTGTTGCTGGTAAGCGCGACCGATGCGGTGCTAGTGCAGCCGTTTTGGGTATTGGAAACCAGCAAGTTGTAGGTCCCGGCTTTATCCACAACTGGTGTAAGTGTGGTGGCACCGCTCTTGATGTTGCCGCCTACAGTCGTCCATTGGTAGGTAAAAACACCGCCCGCGCTGCCAGTGCCTTGCACGGTGTATTCCTTCAAAATGCAGTTGAGTTCGGCTCCGGGGCCAGCGTTTGCCGCAGGTTTTGCGAAGTCCTCCGTCACTGATACGTCGTCGGTGTCGGTGCAGCCATTTTGGGTGTTTGTGATGAGCAGGGTGTAGGTGCCGATTTTATCCAAACCAGCGGTAGGGCCGTTGGTGGGTGTGGTGAAATTACCGCCCGCTGTGGTCCAGTTGAGGGTAAAATTCGTGCCGCCGTTGGCGGCGTTGCCGATGCTCCCGGTGGGTTTGAAACAGTTGAGCAGCACATCAGGCCCGGCCAGCGCGGTGGGCAGCGTGATGTCCTGCTTCACGACCACGCTCTCTACATCGGTGCAGCCGTTCTGGGTGTTGGTGACGGTGATGGTGTAAGTACCAGGTTGATTTACAGTGACTTGATTGGTGGTTTGTCCGGCTGCGCCGCTGCCCGCCCAGAGGTAGGTGTAGGCTGCACCCTGGCTCGAAGCAGATGCGTCGATGAGGGCTTGCACAGCAGTGCATGTGAGTGTAGCAGGTGGCGCGATGACCGCTATCGGCGTGGCTGCATCGTCGACCACCTGCACAGAGGCGGTGGTGGTACAGCCGTTGGTGAGGTTAGTCACCGTGAGGACGTAAGTGCCAGATTTGTTGATGCTCGGCGTGGTCGTAGCGGCTCCAGTGATGATGTTGCCGTTGGCGGTGGTCCAGAGGTAGGTGAAATTTCCGCCCGTCGAGGAGGCCGTGCCATCAAGTGTGAGGCTGGGCGAAGTGCAACTGAGTATAGCGTTCGGCCCTGCGTTGGCGATGGGCGGCGCGATATCTTGCGGCACCTGCACGGTAAGCACGGCGACGCAGTTGTTGATGGTGTTGAGCAACGTGAGGGTGTACGCGCCGGGCAATGTGACCACTGGCATGAGGGTATTGCCGCCGCTCTGAATGTTGCCGTTAGCAGTGACCCAAGTGTAGGTGAAAGCCGCGCCGGTGGAGGATTTCGTCGCGTCGATGGTCACGGTTTTTACCAAACAAGTCAGCGTAGCGGGCGGCGCAGCGGCAGCCGTTGGGATGTTGGCATCGGAGGTGACGGTACTCGTGGTGGTGCGGGTGCAGCCAGTTAGCGTATTGGTAACGAGCAAGTTGTAAGTGCCTACCGAGGAGACGGTGGCGGTGGGCTGGTTGGTGGCACCGTCAATGGTGCCGTTGGCGGTACTCCAAATGTAGGTGAAATTCGGCCCGCTGCTGCTGCCCGTGCTGCTGAGCGTCACGGTTTTTTCAGTACAAGTGAGTATGCCGTGCGGGGCTATGAGCGCAGTAGGTGGCGCGGTGTTTTGCCCGATGACGACTGAGGCGGTAGAGGTACAACCGTTGAGCGTGCTAACAACTTTTAGGGTGTAGGTACCGGGCTGGTTCACGCTGGGGTTCCAGGTGTTTTGCCCAGCAGTGAAATTACCGCCAGTGGTCGTCCAACTTGGCTCGAAGGTGGGGCCGGGCAGCGGTGGCAACTGGCCGATGCTGAGTACCGTGTCGCGGCAGGTGAGCGTGGCGGGTGGCCCTGCATTGGCTCCGGGGGGTGTGACATTTCGCGTCACCAAGATGGTGTCGCTGGTGCTGCACCCGTTGTTCGTGTTCAGGATGGTAAGGATGTACAGCCCCGCTGAATCTACTGTGGGCATCAGGGTGTTGGTACCGCTCACGAAATGCCCGCCTACAGTCTTCCAGTTGAGTTGGAAGCCGAAGCCCGACGACGACGTGCTGGCATTGAGGAGCAACGCTGGGCTGACGCAGGTGAGTTGCCCCGGCGATGCGATGTCGGCTGTGGGCGGCTGGGCTTGCGCCACGACGATGCTGGTGCTGGTGGGGCAAATGCCGCCTCCGCTCACCGTAACGCTGTAA
>JAYSUY010000281.1:0-1994 GCA_043718855.1 Saprospiraceae bacterium
TTCAGCGGTGACGACCATTCGATCGCGTTGCACGGGCGCACCGGTGCGGAACACCAGATTTTGCCGCACAAAGCCCGGAGATACTGGCCCTGTGATGAACGAGCGGATAGACGCGCCGACACGCACAGCACCGACTCCCGTGAGGGATTTGAACTGCAAAGTGCCGACGGTGTCGCCCGACACGACGGGTTGTGGATTGCCTAAGCCCTGAGTACTGTTGTAGCGGTACATGTTGAGTTCCGGCTTGGTGCCGCCGGCTTGGGCCAGTAGGGTTTGGGAGAGTGCGGCGAAGAGGCACAGGAGGAGGGCTTGTCCGCCGAAGCCTGGGCGGAGGAGGGTGGTTTGGAGAATCTTGTTCATGTGGATTGGTTGATTTGTGGAACTGGTGATTTGGTGATGGGTGGATTCGTGGGTTCGGCCTGAACTTGGGGCAAAGGTTGGGCGGCTCATTTTTTTGTCTTGGAAATCATCTGGAAATGTTTTGGAAATATCGTGGAAACGCCCCCACCTTCGCGCCATGTTTGGGCAGCAACGGCTGGCTCGACAACCCAAAATCTTCAACCTAAAACCCAACCATTATGGAAAACAAGGATTTCTCCGTGTTCCGCACGCTCCTCACTGAAGTCCACACCGCCGCTTTCGGCGAACCGCTCACCAAACTCCCGCACAGCAAAGCACAGACCCTCAGTTGGCTCATCGAAGAAGCCACTGGAGAGGTGTTGAGTTACAAGACTTTGGGAAATTACGTGCAAGCCGCGCTCTACAACGACCCTGCGGCCATCAACCCCAACCCTTCCACACTTTCACTCTTGGTGCAGTACGCCACCGGCCCGCAGGTGCAGCCTGATGTCCGGCATGGCAGTCGCATGAACCCCAGCGCGGAGTGGTACCGGTATCGGAGCAGGAGGCTGTGATAGGGAGTTATGAGGTTTGAGTTATGAGTTGTGTGCGCCGCGCAATAACTCATAACTCCCCACCCTTCGGGCCGTAAAACATTACCCAAGTCTGGAAGTCCTCCGAAAACTGGAGGAAACGGTGTTCTACGCCCGCTGGTACGAACAGGAAATCGCTTGCTTGGAAGGGATGCTGCACGTCACCGTTCTGAAAAATGCCTTGCCCGCTGATGACGACGTAGATTTCATCCTGCTCGTGCGGCTGTTGTGGGTCGTGGCCCACAGGCGCGTAGATTTCGAGCGACATGGAGCCGTGCCGGAAGAGTTCGAGGAACATTCGGTCAGGCTGTGCGCGGAGTTGCGCGAGGGCGGATTCGGGAGCGTAGTGCATACGGTCGAATGATTCGATTTTTGTGGAGACTTACCTCCCATAGATTTCGCAGGTTTACACAGAAGAGGGTTGGTCACTGTCCTGTTTTGGCGTGTATTTTCAGCGTAAATCCTGGAAATCTGTGGGAGGATAAGTTTTGAAATTTGGCGGAACTGCACCGATGCCCTTGGCTCGTGAGGGTTTTAATCTACCACTTGAAATCAATCACAAAAGTGGAATCGATGGTTGGGGCAGGAAATTTGTAACTCCGCCTATCCTGAAAATTAGGAAAGAAAAGTTGGGTATTCACCTGATAAGAAGGGTCGAATTTGTAACAGACAATCTCGTTGCCCCACTGAGACGAAGGAATAGAGAGAGAGAGATGGTCGTGTCCAATTGGGTGCGGCTGTTCGTCCAGAAAAGAATTTTTTTGCCATCACCTGCAGGAGCGTGCTGATTGGGTTGATGGACGAACCCGTGGTAACACAAACACTTCCGAAGTACCGTGTCCGTGAAGGCCGCATGGAGGGTCACTTGGGCGACTTGGCTCATTTTCCTTGTAAATGTTTTATTCAATGGATCGCTGATGTAGAGTGCGATACCGTTGTAACCGTCTGCCGAACAGGAGAACTGGTGCTGACCGGGCAATGAGTCCTTGCTATACTTCCATTCGAGCATACCTAGAGCATCGGTCTTCCCAAGCGTTTCCACCAATTCGATAGGCCCGTAGA
>JAYSUY010000282.1:0-1991 GCA_043718855.1 Saprospiraceae bacterium
GGCCTGCGGATCTGGATGCGGCCAAATCAATCGGCGTATCGCGCAGGCCACCTGCGCTGGTGAGTTTCAGGTTGAAGCCGAACGACTTGTTTTTTCCTCTACGGTTCAAGTCCCACTCCTTGCCCAGCACCAGATTGTTGGCGTAGCCACCGCTAAATCGCGTGTTGCGCCACCGTTCGTCACTGCCTTGATATTCAGATCGATAGAGCGACGACGACAGCAAAAAGTAGAAGCCCCGCGTCAGGAATTGCTCCAGCGTAAGTTCGGCTCCGTAGTTGCGGCCCCGGCCTGCGCTGATGAGCGGTTGGGTGACAAATCCGTCCGTTTCGTTGAGCATCGAAAACGCATCGCGCACGTCAGCCGACACCGGCGCACCATACAGGTGCTGGTAGTACACCTCGGTTTTCAGATGTCGGTTTTTGCCCAAACCTTGGTCGTAGGAGAGCACGAAGTGGTGCGCTCGTGTCAAATCCAAGTCGCGGTTGCGGCCCGCTGTGCCGTCCTCGGTTTTTCCGAAATACACGCCCAGCGGCTGCATCTGGCTGTGCAAACCGTAGCCGAGGCTCAGCGACTGCTGCTCCGACAGGGCGTATTTCACCGCCGCACGTGGCTCCACCGAGTATTTTTCGTTGAGCAAAAAAGCCACGCCATGCAGCCCCGCGTTGAGCGTGAGCCGCTCTGTTGGGCGGTATTGCCACTGCGCGAAAGCGTTGATTGTCTGTGTGTTACCCGATGTGCGCAAGCGTTCCACCAGCGTTTCGCGGTCTGGCTCGTCGAGGCTTTTTTTCTGCAAATCGAAACTCAGGTAGTTCGCGTAGGCCCCCGCCCGCAGGTAGTGGCGGGCGTTGAACTTGTGGCTCAGCACCGATGAAAGGGTGTAGCGCAGTTGGGTGTGTTGCTCGTCGTAGGTGCGTTTCAGGGAGTAGTCGGTTTGGAACTCTTGCTCGTCGTCGCCGTTGCGGGTGCCGGAGGCTGACAGCACGGTTTTCAGGAAGGTATTGCCCCAGTTGAGGCTGTGCGTGAGGCCCACCGCGCCAGTGTTGGCCACGAAATTGTAGGTGTACCGCTTGTCTAAATTTTCGCGCCACACCACGGAGTCGGCGGTGCCTTGTTGCCGCTGGTCGCTCAGGCCGCCAAAACCGAAGAGCGTGAACGTGCCAGCCCGCTCGGTGGGCAACCAAAAATTGAACGAGACATCTTGGAAATTGGTGGTACCACCGCCGATGTTCACGCCGATTTTGGAGAGCAGCGAGAGCGTGGAGTAGCGGTAATTGATTAAATACGAGCCTCTTCGGTTGCGAAACGGGCCTTCTGCCGCAGCATCAAGACCCAGTACTCCGGCTTGCAGGGTGTACTCGCGCCGCTCGTCGTTGCCTTTGCGGAGTTTCAAATCGAACACACCCGACAGCGCGTTGCCGTACTCGGCAGCGAAGGCTCCGGTGCTGAAATCCGAGTTGGTGAGCAGTTGTGCGCTCAAAATCGAGATGCCGCCGCCCGCCGATCCGACCGACGAAAAGTGGTTGGGATTGGGAATGTCCACTCCCTCCATGCGCCACAGCAGGCCGTTGGGCGCGTTGCCCCGGATGGCGATGTGGTTGCTGCCGTCGTTGCCCGTCACCACACCGGCGTAGGCCGACACCATGCGGGCCGGGTCGTTCACCGCCGCCGCGAACCGCTGGGTTTCTTCCACCGAGAAGGTGCGGGCGCTCACCGTCGAGAGCGAATTCTGGGTTTTGTTCTTGTCCACTTTGGTCGTGATGACCACCTCCGCGCTCGTCAGCACCGATTCTTCGAGTTCAATCGTGAGGTCAGTTTCCTTGCCCGCATTGAGTTTCACGTTGGGCAGCGTGAGGTCTTTGTAGCCTAAGTAACTGATCGTCAGGGTGTATTTTCCTACCGGGAGATTTGGGATGCGGAAGCGACCGTCGGTGTCGGTGGTAGCGCCGGGCCTCACCCCCGACCCCTCTCCAAATGGGAGAGGGGAGGCAATG
>JAYSUY010000283.1:0-1990 GCA_043718855.1 Saprospiraceae bacterium
CCTATGTGCCTATGTGTTTAAAAAATGTCTCGTAGTTTAGGGCATCGTTTCCCGTTTTGTTCCAAAAACCGCCATTTGAAAGCCAAAAGCGAAGCCAACCCACATACTATGACTCAACACGCCCTGCTCGACCGCTTGGAATCGGAACTGCGCGAAACACTGGAACACGTCCGCGCCCACATCACGCGCCAGCCCGATGAGGCCCTGCGCCAGCGGCCAGAACCCTTGGCATGGAACGCTTACGAATGCTTCGCCCACCTCAACGCCTTCTCCGAAGTCTATACTTCGCGCATCGAACTGGCCATCCACAAAGCAAAAGCCCGCAAGTGGCTCGCAGTGGAGCCGCTCCACTACACGGGTCGAGGCCGCCGCGCCATCCACCGTGCTGACCCCAGCAACGGCAAGCAATACAAAACCCCCAAACACTACGACTTCAACCACCTCCCGATGGGCGCTGAACAGGTGAAGTCGTTTTCCATTCAGGCCGAGCGCCTGCTCCGCCTCATCCAACTCTCCCGCGAGGTGGACCTCAACCGCGCCCGCGTCCGCAAAGCCCACAGTTGGTACGGCTCCTACACGCTGGGCAATCTCCTTGAATTTTTGGTAACACACATTCGGCGGCACGTCGCGCAGGTTCGGGTGTAGCGTGTCATTTCGTCAGTCGTCATTTGCCATTGCAGTATGTTGACGAAATGACGAATGGCTCAATAGACTTCTTTCGAAAGCCAAGTTGAGTCGCTCTGAATGACACGACCTAAACACTTTCGAAAGAGGTCTAATGGTGAAACACTACCTTCGCCTCGGTTTTTGGTTCCCGGTGCGCAACCGGGATGAAAAGGGAACCCGGTGTAAATCCGGGGCAGTCCCCGCTGCTGTAAGTTTCTTGTTCGCCATTAAGGCCATTTCGTCATTCGTCATTTAAGTCATTACGTCCTCATAGGCGCAATGCCAAATGACCTTAATGACGAAATGACTTCAATGACGAAAAGTCTGAGCCACACGCCACTGGGCAACCGGGAAGGCGCTCCGACCGAAACGAGCCAGAAGACCTGCCAACTGCCATGTATTCCACCGGGCTTCGGGTAGAAAGCCAGTTGGCAGTTGTCGGTTAACAGTTGCTGGTCAACAGTTGGCAGTCGGAACAGCATCGTGCTGTATCCTGTCCTCTGTGTATTGTCTCCCGTCCGCCGTCCGCCGTCCACCGTTTTTTCCCTGGCCTTTCATTTTCAACATTTTAACTTAAAAAATGAAGGTCAAATTTTCATTTCTCTCTTTCCTTTCCCTCCTGTTGCTGAGCCTCGCGCTCGGCTTTTCGGCTTGCCGCGATTACGATGGCGACGACCTTGTGGCTACACCTGGCAAGTACGATCAGGGTGTTTTTGTGGTGAACGAAGGGCCGTTTGGCGGCACGGGCACCATCACTTGGCACGACCCGGCGACGGGTGAAACTGTACAGGACATTTTTGGCAAAGCCAACAACGGCGTGACGCTGGGCCAGTTTGTGCAGTCGCTCACGTTTCACAATGGCAAAGGTTACATCGTGGTGAATGGTGCAAACCGCATCGTGGTGGTGAATGCTGGCACGTTCGAGTACCTCGACACCATCGGCGGCCTCGTGCTGCCGCGCTACTTGCTGGCGGTGGACGACAACACGGCTTGGGTGAGCCAATGGGGCCTCAATGGCACAGTAGGCAGCATCGCTAAAATCGACTTAAATACCCGCAAAGTGCTGAAAACCATTGCCTTGTCTGGCCCAGAAAAAATGTTCCGCTCCGATGCCAACACGCTGCTCGTAGCCAACTCAGGCGGATTTGGGCTGGATTCGACGGTCTCGACCATCAGCCTGACGAGCGAGACGGAACTGAGCCGAAAAATTGTTAGCACCTCGCCGAGCGGATTTGCTAAGGCCCCTTTTCAAAATACAGGGCCATTGGTGCTGTGCAAAGGTGGTTTTTTGCCCCCAGCCTTTTCACCCCTGCCGGGTTTTGTG
>JAYSUY010000284.1:0-5385 GCA_043718855.1 Saprospiraceae bacterium
GCAAAATATTTTCACACAACGACACGACGACACAACGGGCGGGCATTAAATCGTAGTGCCGTAGTGTCGTTGTGTGAAATAAGGTACGTTCCCTACCCCAACGCCGCCCCAAAATCTCCAATCAAATCTCCTTCATTTTCAATCCCCACCGAGATGCGTATCAGTCCGTCAGTGATGCCATTTTGCATCCGCACTTCGCGGGCAACGTGCAAGTGCGAGGAGGAAGCAGGATGCAACACCAGCGTGTCCACATCGCCGAGGGTGGGGGCGAGGGTACAGAGTTTCAGACTATTCATGCAGCGCACCCCTGCATCGAAACCGCCTCGGCACTCGAAACTGAGCATCCCCCCGAAGCCGCCATGCATTTGGCGCAGCGCCAAATCATGGTCGGGGTGAGAGGGCAGCCCGGGGTAGTTGACGCGCTCCACGGCTGGGTGTTTTTCCAAAAAATGAGCCAGCGCGAGGGCGTTGCTGCTGTGGCGGGCCATGCGCAAGGCTAAGGTTTTCAGGCCGTTGTGCGTGAGCCAAGCCTCGAAGGGCGAGCAGTTGGTGCCAATGAGTTTCATGGCGTGCCACACGTTTTTCCGCATCAAGGTTTTGTCCAAACCGACGATAGCCCCGGCAATGCTGTTGCCGTGTCCGTTGAGGAATTTGGTGGTGGAGTGTACGATGAAATCCACGCCATGCGCGAAGGGCTGCTGGTGCATGGGCGTGGAAAAAGTATTGTCGATGGCGCACCAAGCCCCGTAGCGATGGGCCAAGTCAGCGAGCGCACGGATGTCCACGCAGGCGAGGGTGGGATTGGCGGGGGTTTCGCAGTAGAGCAGACGGATGCCGGGGTTGTTTTTCAGCACGGCTTCCACCTGATTCAAGTCTCGCAGGTCGGTCATCAGGGTTTCCACCCCAAATTTGCCGAAAGTGGCCGTGAGCAATTCGGTGGTTCCGCCGTACAAGTTGCCCTGCGTCAGCACCTTATCGCCACTGCGCAGCAGTCCGCTGAGCAGGGTGGAAATGGCCGACATCCCGCTGCTGGTGAGCACGGCAGTGGCTGCGAGTCCGAGTCCGTGCGTTTCGAGATCGGCGATTTTTTGAGCCACCGTGTCCACCGTCGGGTTGGCGTAGCGGCTGTAGGTGTGGCCGCTTTCGATGTTGCTGAAAATCTCGATGCCCTGCTCAATGTCTTCAAAAACAAACGAAGAGGTGGCATAAATGGGCAGCACATGCGGGGCAGTGGTGCGCAGGTCGAGGGGTTCTTTGACGCAGAAAGAATCTATTTGCATGGTGTAAATTATCTTAGGCTATCTCGAAAAGGCACAAAATACTCATTATCAAATCTTTGTGTCTTTTCGTCTTTGCGAGATATTTGTGTCGTGGTGCAGATTGTGGATTGGAGGAAGTGCAAAGGTCAAGCAAACCCACAAAGTTTTTCTGAGATGCGCTCAGTGAAAGTTTTCATCTTCCAAAGCCTCACCTTTGCGGTGGATATTTTTTCAAAATGTCGGGCGTTAATCGCTCTCACCATTTCTTAGCACTCAAAACAAACTATGCGACACTTACCGATTTCCTTCTTAGCCGTGTCCTTCGTGCTGAGCTGCAGCAGTTGCAGCCTGTTCAAAGATCTTCCCAGCACTGCGCCCTCCTCAGAGTCTGCCCCGGCACCTACAGAGTACAGCGCCAAAAGCGGCGGCGGCGATTCCCAGCGCGACTACATCCTCAACTTCAAAAACGCGGCTCTGCTCGAAATGCAGCGCGGCGGTGTGCCGGCCAGCATCATCCTCTCCCAGGGCCTGCTTGAAAGCACCGCCGGACAGAGCGAACTCGCCCGTGAAGCCAAAAACCACTTTGGGGTGAAGTGCAGCAGCAACTGGAAGGGCATGACCTACAAGAAAAAAGACGACGACCGCGACGCAAACGGCAACCTCACCGAGTCCTGCTTTCGAAAATACAACGACGTGTCTGATTCGTACTACGACCATGGCGAATTCCTCCGCGACCCCAAAAAAGCCAACCGCTACGGCTTCCTGTTCAACCTTGATCGCACGGACTACAAGGGCTGGGCGCGGGGCCTTCAATCTGCTGGATACGCTACATCTGGCGACTATGCCGACAAACTCATCAACCTCATCGAACGCTACCAACTCTACGAATACGACCGGGGCAACGCGCCCATCGATCAGCCCCAAACCCAGCCCGTAAAGCCCAGCGACCCCGGCGCCACCACTGGCACCACCACCACACCACCCGCTGGCAACAGCGGCCCACAACTCCAGCCCTTGCAGCGTATCGGGCGGGTGAACGATGTGAAAGTAGTGCTCTCCAAGCCCGGCGAATCGCTTGACGAGGTGGCCCGCCTCTACCGCCTCAATGTGACTAAAGTGGTGGATTACAACGAACGGCACTATCCACCGGGCTTCAAGTTGAAGGAGAATACCCGGATTTTTATCCAAGAAAAACGCTCCAAGTGGCACGGCCGCGCCGCCGAGCACTTCGTGCAAGAAGGACAAACGATGTTCGATGTGTCGCAACAGTACGGCGTGTGTTTGGACAAACTGATCACCCGTAACAACCTGAAAATCAACGAACAACCCGCTATCGGTGAAAAAATCACGCTCAAAGGCACCCGCAAAAAAAGCGATGTAGTGCGCCTCCGCGACACCAGCGACGAGACCAAAACCGACAACTGGAACACCCAGCAACAGGAGACACCGGGCGGAAAACCGGCCACCACCAACCCCGGGCAAATGACCACCGACGACGATGTACTGTTCGAGATAGAAGGCAACACCGCCAACCAGCCCACACCCAGTACTACGCCCCCCCCGACGGGCCGACCGGCTACCAGCGACGGCACTCCCGTTCGTCCAGCCGAACCGCAACCCAACAATACTTGGCAGCCCAACAACACTTGGCAGCCGACTACTCCCACTGCGCCTGCTACACAGCAGCCAGTGCCAGCAGGCTACCACATGGTGCAAAAAGGCGAGACTTTGTACGCGCTTTCGAGGAAGTATAACAACATCCCAGTGGCGAAACTCAAGCAACTCAACAACCTGAAAAACGACAACATTCAGGCAGGGCAAATGCTGCGCATCCGTTGAGCAGCCACAAAATGGAGGTTCGACTGGGAGTCGAACCTCCATTTCTCTACATATCCTTGACTGGGCTTATGCTCCCCAACGGCCTGACTCTCCAGAACACCCAAGCCCACCACGCTCCGGCACTGGCCGAGTTGCAGCGCACCGTGTTTCCCACCCTCTCCGACAGCGAACGCATGGCTGCGCCACACTACCTGCGGCACGTCTCGTTGTTTCCCGAAGGACAAATCGTCGTACTGGATGGCGAACACGTTGTGGCCAGCAGCAGCAGCATCCGGCACTCGTTTCCGCAAGAAAACCACCGCTTTTTGGACATTTCGGGCCAACTCTGGCTCGATACCCACCAGCCTGGCGGCGACTGGCTCTACGGCATGGACCTCGGTGTACACCCTGACTACCGGGGCCGGGGCATTGCCCGCGCCATCTATCAAGCCCGCAACGCCATCTGCCGAAAATTGGGGCTGAAAGGCCAAGTCATCGTCGGAATGCTCAACGGATACGCCACTTTTTCCGAAAAAATGGGCGTAGACGAGTACTTCGACCACCTCCTGCGCGGCGAAATCAGCGACCCCACCATCAGCGCCCAGATGAAAATTGGATTTGAACCGCTACGCCTCATGCCCAACTACCTCGACGACCCACAGTGCGGCAATGCTGGCGTACTGATGCGGTGGGACCTAAACCAAGCATCAATAACCAGCAGCCAATAATCGACCCATGCTCCTCCCCTCCACCTACCCCGGCCCGCCTGCTTGGCAGTACAACGGCCACCTGCAAACCCTCATCCCCGGCATCTTCCGCCGAGTGGAAGGCGTGATTTACGAACGCGAACGCATCGCAACACCCGACGACGACTTCCTCGACTTGGATTGGATACGGCGTGGCTACCGCCGCCTGATGATTGTGACACACGGACTGGAAGGCGACTCTAACCGCCACTACGTGCGTGGCACCGCTAAACTTTTTTCGCAAAACAATTGGGACGTGCTGGCTTGGAACTGCCGCTCCTGCTCCGGCGAGATGAACCGCGCGTTCAAAATGTACCACCACGGCGACACTGCCGACATTGGCCTGGTCGTGAGTCATGCCATCGGCACTGGGCAATATGATACGGTCGCCCTCGTCGGCTACAGCATGGGTGCCAACATCACGATGAAATACCTGGGCACGATGGGAGAAAACCTACCCGCCCAAGTCCGTGCCGCAGCCGTGTACTCCGCCCCCTGCGACCTCCGCTCTGGCTCCGATGTGCTCGACCGCTGGGACAATTTTGTGTAAAAAAAACGCTTCTTGCGGGCTTTAACCCGAAAATTGAAGCAAAAAGCGACAGCCTATCCAGGTCGTCTCGACCTCTCCAAATTGCGGGAGGTGCGTCGCTGGCGCGACTTCGACGAGCATTTCAGTGCGCCCATTTGTGGCTACCGGGATGCAGAGGATTTTTATGACAACTCGTCCGCTAAAAACTTCGTGGCTGGTATTCAGGTGCCTACGCTGTTAGTGAACGCCCTCAACGATCCCATCCTGACCTCCGAATGTATGCCGACAGACATCGCCGACAAACACCCGTTTTTCCACCTCGAACTCACGGAAAACGGCGGGCATTGCGGCTTTCAGCATCGCGATGGCGGTGAGTTTGGTTGGGCCGAGCGGCGGGCATTGGAGTTTGTAACTGCCGCATAAGGGAACAATGGGACGCGGGTTGGACGGATGAAACGGATGAGACACGGATTTTTCCAGACGTAAAAGGCCATTCCCCAAAAATCCGTGTCTCATCCGTCCAATCCGCGTCCTATTGTTGTCGCGTGGGTAGTTTCAGTAGCCCAGCATCTGCCAAGCACTGAGCACAAGCCATGCCGCAGCCTTCCAAATCAGCCATATCATCACAGCAAACACCGCAAAAAACAATACGCCGAGAAAAGCCACCGAACCTTTGGCATTAGGCTTGGCCTTTCCGTCGGCGTAGTACTGCTTGAGCAAATCCACATTGCGGCGGTTGGCTTTAAAGCCAAAATCGAACAGGTCGCCCACCACCGGGATGATGCCCACGAGCGCATCCAGCACAAAATTGAAGAGCATACGGAGCATCAACAACGGGCTGGCACCCTTGCGGATCATCGTGCGCATGAGGAACCCCGACACCACGAAGCCCGCGATGTCTCCGACATAGGGCACTAACCCAATGAGGCCATCTAACCCAAAACGGAGGTTAGTTGCAGGTATTCGGAACTGGTTGTCCAAGAGTTTTGCCAGCACGTCAAGGCGGGCGAGGTCGGGGTCTTGGGGTGGGGTT
>JAYSUY010000285.1:0-5382 GCA_043718855.1 Saprospiraceae bacterium
CCGGACTTCCGGGGCGGCTCGCGTCGTTTTTGGGAAGAACCAACGTAAATTTTCCATTGCACATAGCTACTTTTGCGACATGGAACACTTACCGGACAGCGAGGCCAGCATCTGTGACTTGGGCAACTCCGACGATTTTCAACGGCTTTTCGAGCGTTTTTACAGCCCGCTGTGCAACTACGCTTTTGCGCTGCTACACCACGACCAAGATGCGGAGGACGTGGTGCAGTCGCTTTTTATCGAACTATGGGAAAAACGTTCCAAAATTTCCCTGCCCGCTGAGCCGCGGTTCTTCCTGCTCCGCGCCACGAAGAACCGCGCCGTAGACCAACTCCGCCGACGGACACAAGCGGCCAAGATCACCCACGCTTTTGCAGAAATGCCTGTCGAGTACGCCGACGAACCGCCTTTCCATGCTGAGGAGCAACCCAGCTCTCTCACTGACCTGCTGCCCTTCGCCATCGAGCAACTGCCGCCCAAGACGCGCGAGGTGCTGCTGATGAGCCGCCAACAGGAAAAATCCTACAAAGAAATCGCTGCCACGCTCGACATCTCGGTGAAAACGGTGGAGAACCAGATAGGCCGGGCCTTCCGGCTGCTGCGGGCGTTTTTTGGGGAGCAGCGGTAGCCCACCGCGTCCCATTGTTGCCGTGTGTGGGGCCGCTAATTTTTTACGAAAAAAAATGCTGCACCAGAGTAGGGGTTTTGCCCCGCCCGCCCGATTAGGGTAAAAAGCAGCGCGGCACACCGCGCTCCACAACGCTCGAATCATGGACAATATCGACATTTTGCTGACCAAATACTGCTCCGGCGAGGCTACGCCAGAGGAACGGCAGGGGGTGGAGGCCTGGGCCCAGGCTTCCGAGGCCAACCGTGCCGAACTCGTTTTTTACCAAAACCTGTGGGCGGAAAGCGCCACTGCGCGGGTGAAAACCTACGACGCGCAAGCGGCTTGGGGCAAGGTGGCCCGGCAGACGGTGGAGCGGCCTTCGGCAAAAATCGTGGCGCTGGGCAGCGCGTGGCGGTGGACGTGGCTGGCGGCGGCGGCGGCGGTGCTGGCGGTGGCGGCTGGGGTGCAGTTCTTTTCGGGCGGCCTGTGGGGCGAGCGGTGGCAGGAGGTGACGGCGGAGCGGGCACCGCGCCAAGTGTCGCTGCCCGATGGCTCGGTGGTGTGGCTCAACGTGGGCGCGAAGCTGCGGTTTCCACAAAAATTTGGCGGCGGCGAGCGGGCAGTGCTGCTGGAAGGCGAGGCGTTTTTTGAGGTGGCGCACGATGCTGCCCACCCGTTCATCATCCGCTCTGGGCTGGCGGAGGCCACCGTGCTGGGCACTTCGTTCCAGTTTTCGGCGGGGGCTGAGCGGGCGCAACTGACGGTGGCGACGGGCCGGGTGCAGTTCGTGGGCAGTTCGGGCGAAGGCGCGGTTTTGACCGTAGGCGAAAAAGCGGTGTACGACGGTGCGACCCAAACGCTTCAAAAGGGCATGAACACCGACCCCAACTACCTGGCCTGGAAAACGGGCGTGTTCGAGTTCGACGGTACCGATATCCGGGCGGCGGTGACCTGCCTCAACACATTTTACCGCACAAAGCCCATCGTTTTTTCGAGCCAAAAAGCAGTGCCATGCGCCCTTTCGGCCCGCTTTGAGGGGGCAAAAATAGAAGCCGTGCTCGATGTGCTGGCCGCTACCTGCGGCTTGCGCTGGGCCGAAAAAGCAGAGCAGTACGAGGTGATGCCAGAGTAGGTAGTTGTTGGCTGCTGGATTGCTGGTTGTGCGGCAAATGGGCAGTCTCCGGCTCTGAATCTGACCAGCCTTTCGTTTCGATTTTTTTCTTGAAAATGCTTTTCCCGAAAGCGGCCTGCCCGCTTCCAAGCCCATCATTTGCCGTTTGAAATTCGCAGATTTAGAACAGGTTATGCTGCTCGATACGCTGTTGAGTGCAATTACCCGCCCCCCCAAATCACCAAATCAACACCTCCTCCCATCAACAACACAACACTTAAACACTGCTATGCACCACCACATGAAGTTTCACCTTTTTTCCTTTCTCATCGCCCTCTGGGGGCTGGCCGGGCCGACGGCCTTGCTGGCGCAAACTGGCGCGTGGCTCGACACCCGTGTGATGCTCAACGAACAGGACAAGCCCGTTGTTAGCATCCTCGAGAAACTCAAAACCGACTACCGCATCCCGTTTGCCTACAACAAGCAAGACCTGTCGGCCAGCCTGAGCAAAACCCTCAAAATCCGCGACAAGCCCCTGCGCCAGGTACTCGACCGGCTGCTCGAAGGCACGGGCATGGGGTACAGCGAGGTGGGCGGCCAAGTGGTGCTGCGCAAAAAAACACCGCCCGCCAGCCCGGCCCCGCCGCCGCAGCGGCAGGAGCGCGAGGAGGGGCCGCAGCCCAAATTCACGGTGAGCGGGTATGTGTCCGACGGTGCTTCGGGCGAGTCGCTCGTCGGGGTGACGGTGCGGGCGGGCGCGACGGGCGGTGGCACGGTCTCCAACGAGTACGGCTTTTTCGCGCTCTCGCTCCCGCCGGGCAAGCACACGCTGACGTTCTCGTACATCGGGTTTGAGCCGCAGGAACTGACGGTGGATTTGAAGCAGAACATCACGCAGAGCATACGCCTCGGCGAGAACAAGAACACGCTCCACGAGGTGGTGGTGAGCGCCCGCTCGGAGGCGGCCCAAGAGCATGTGAACAGCACGGAGATGGGCAAATTGGCGGTGCCCATCGAGATTTTGCGAAAAACGCCCGCGCTGTTTGGCGAAAGCGACATCATCAAAGCCCTCCAACTGATGCCCGGCGTGAAGCGCGGGGGCGAGGGCACTACGGGGATGTTCATCCGGGGCGGCGGGGCCGACGAGAACCTGATCCTCTTGGACGAGGCACCGGTGTACAACGCAGGGCACGTGCTGGGCTTCCTTTCTGTGTTCAATACCAACGCTTTGCGCGATGTCAATCTGTACAAGGGGGCTTTTCCGGCCCAGTACGGCGGACGGCTTTCGGGCATCATGGACGTGAAGATGCGGGAGGGCAACGACCAGCGCTTCTCGACGCAGGGGGCTATCGGCAACATCGCCAGCAGCCTCACGGTGGAAGGCCCTATCAAAAAAGAGCGCGGCAGTTTCATCGTCTCTGGCCGCAGGAGCTACATCGACAAACTGGTCGGCTTACTCGGCGTGCGATTTCCCTACTATTTCTACGACCTCAACATCAAGGCCAACTACCGCATCACGGAGCGCGACCGGGTGTACGTTAGCTCGTATTTTGGGCGCGATGTGCTAGAGGCTTCGCAAAAAAGCGACTCCTCCAACCTCAACACGGGCATCAGCACGCGGCTCGGCAATTTCACCGCCACCTCTCGCTGGAACCACATTTACAAAAATGAGCGGCTGTTCCACAACCTCACGGTGCTGCGCTCGCAGTTCAAGTACAAGATCGAAGGGGCGTTCGACGAGAACAGCGTGCTCATCAGTTCGTCCATCACGGACTACGCGGCCAAGATGGACTACGATTACCGCCCCGACAACCGGACGGTGGTCAAATTTGGCGGGTCGCTGACCCTCCACACCTTTCGGCCCAACCTGATCTCGGTGCAAGGCTCCATTTCGGATGTGCTGAAAAACCGCCCACCCGCGCTGATCAATATGGAGGAGATGGCGGTGTATGGCGGCATCGACCGCGATCTGGGTGCCCGCTGGAAACTGAACGGTGGGCTGAGGCTCACGGGAGCCACCGTGCAGGGCGTTTTTTACAAAGCCGCCGAACCGCGTGTGGCCGCCCGCTACGCGCTGGACGAGCGCAACTCCCTCAAATTTGGCTACGCCCGCATGACGCAGTACCTGCACTTGGTGTCCAGTTCGTCGGTGGCTTTGCCGACCGACCTGTGGTACCCGGTGACCAAAAACGTGAAGCCGGGCTTCTCCGACCAACTGAGCGCGGGCTGGTTCACCCATGTTTTGCAGGGAAAAAAGCAGGTGCAGGTGTCCGCCGAGGTGTACTACAAAAGGCTGAACCGCCTGATCGAGTATCGGGAGGGCGCGCGCCTGATTTTGAACGACAACTACGAACAGGAACTGATCCGGGGCAATGGCCGGGCTTGGGGCCTCGAACTGCTGGTTCAGAAAAACACCGGGCGGCTCACCGGCTGGCTGGGCTACACCCTCGCTTGGGCCGACCGCCGCTTCCCCGACCTCAACAAGGGCAAAACGTACTTCGCCCGCTACGACCGCCGCCACGACCTTTCTGTGGTGGCCAACTACCAGATACGGCCCCGCTTTGCAGTCTCGTTCGCTTGGGTGTACAGCACGGGCAACACGTTCACACCCATCGCTGCCAAGTATGTGATGCCCTTGCCGAACTACAGCGGGCTGGATTTGCTGCCGGTGTACCCCGCCAAAAACAGCCACCGCCTCAACGACGCGCACCGCTTGGACATCGATTTTGTGTTCAAAGGCAAAACCCGCAAGCGCTGGCAGGGCGAATGGCACGTCGGCGCGTACAACGCCTACAACCGGACGCAGCCCAACCGCGTGGTCATCCGATTGGACGAGACGACCGGAAAGGAGCGCTATGAAGAGCGCGGGCTGTTCGGCATTATCGGCTCGCTGAGTTACAACTTCAAGTTTTGATCAACACCTCATTTTTCATTCAAAATCAAGCAGTCACAAACATGAATTTCGTAAAATATTTCTGCGCAGCACTGCTGCTGGCCTCCCTGACCTCCTGTGATTTCACCCCCACGCCCATCCCGATAGAAGTCGAGGAAGCCCCCCAGCGGCTGGTCATCTCGTCCTTTGCGCTGCCGCCGCAGGAGATCATCGTGACGGTGAGCCGCACCTTTGGCGCACTCCTCAGCCAGAGCGATAGCCTGGATTTGGGCAATGAGGACATCGCTTCCAAAGTGGTCGTCGACAGCGCCGAAGTGACGCTGAGCTACGCGGGCCGCACGGTCAAGTTGTTGAAAATCGCCCCCGGCATTTACGGGTCTGTGGAGGTGGAGCAAATCGAGGGTGCCAGATACGTTTTGACGGTAAAAGACCACAAGACCGGCCTGGCGGCTGTGGCCGAGACGACCGCTTTACCGAAGGTTTCGATAGATACCCTGTACGCGGTGACGACCATCTTGCCGGGCCTCGGCGACACGCTGCGCAGTTTCCGTTTCGCATTTCAAGACCCTGCTGGGGCGGAAAACTACTTTCTGTCTACCTACACCAAAATCAACAACATCAGTAAAGACATCCTCCTGCCAGGCAAGTCGTTTTTCAACCTCGACCGCAACCTGTTCAGCGTGTTCACGGACAAAAACAACGGCCAAGGGAAGAAAATAGAGTTTGAGCCGCAGCCCCTCTTCCAAGCGGGCGACACGGTGGTGGTTG
>JAYSUY010000286.1:0-1985 GCA_043718855.1 Saprospiraceae bacterium
ATCTGAAATTAAGGGAGGACTCTCAGAAATCTGTGTCAAAATTTTTCAAGGCCTTGATTTTCAAGATCAAAAACTCTCGTTGACACAGATTTTTGAACATCACCCTGACAATTTTGCCTTTTGCCTTTTTTGCCTTTTGCTCCTTGCTCCTTGCTCCTTGCTCCTTGCTCCTTGCCCTTTTCCTTTTTCTCCCTCTGGTCTTAAACCTTTGCGTTCATTCGTCGTCCAAGCACCCGATACGCCTTAAATTTGGTGTATCGCGCCTTTTCCCCCATTCTGCTGCGCACAAATCCAAGTTTTCACCAAAACAATTTTTCCATTATGGCATCACTCAATCCGCTTTCAGGCACCTTGGGGCATCGCCGGGCCGCGCATTTGCTGCGCCGCACGAGTTTTCGTTTCACCAAAGCAAAGGTGGACGACATGGCGGGCAAGACGGCTGCACAAGCCCTGCCCTCGCTGCTCAAACTTAACCCCTTCCAACTCGACCAGCCCATTTACGACTATTTCGACCCCCAGAACCCGACTGCGGTGGACATCAAAACTTGGTGCCTGCCCGTCAACGCGCCTCAGCCCGACCAAGATTTTGTGCTGCGCCGCTGGGTGATGACCTGGTGGCTCAACGAGGCCATCAACGACTCCGGCATCAGCCACAAAATGTCGTTCTTCTGGCACCAGTACATGATCACGACGGCGCAGACGGCCAGCAACACCAACTTTTACGACTACCTCGCGCTGCTCCGCTGGAGCGCGCTGGGCAACTTCAAGAAACTGGCGCAGAAGATGGTGATGGACAATGTGATGCTGCGCTACCTCAACAACGACCAGAACGGCATCAACAAACCGAACGAGAACTTCGCCCGCGAGTTTTTTGAACTCTTCACCATCGGCAAAGGCCCACAGGCCGGCCCAGGCGACTACACCAACTACACCGAGGACGACATCGTGCAGGCGGCAAAAGTGCTGACCGGGATGCGCACTAAGTTTGACCGCAGCATCTCAGACCCCGAAACGGGCATCCCGCGCGGCGTGTTCAATTACGCCCAGCATACTAAGGGCAACAAACAATTCAGTGTCCGCTTTCAGGGAAAAATCATCACCGGTGCCGCCAACGTGGCCGGCATGGAGGCGGAACTCACCGAATTCGTGGACATGATTTTTGCGCAGCCCGAAACGGCCAAGAACCTGTGTCGCCGCTTCTACCGCTACTTCGTGAACCAGAAAATAACGACAGAGATCGAGACCGACATCATCGTGCCGCTCGCCAACCTCCTGATCGCCAGCAACTACGAAGTAAAACCCGTACTGGAAAAACTGCTGCAAAGCCAGCACTTCTTCGATGCCGACGACAGCAGCGCGACCGACGAACTGTACGGCGGCATGATCAAATCGCCGCTCGAACTGGCCTTCCAGACCATCTCGTTTTTCAACATCGCCATCCCCAACCCGCTGACCCAGCCCAACCTGTGGTACAATTTTTACAGCCAAGGGATTCTGCAGCGCTTCTTGGGCGGCGCCAACCTGCCGCTCTTCCTCGCCAACGACGTGGCGGGCTACCCGGCTTACCACCAAGAGCCAGACTACAGCCACCAGTGGTTCAGCAGCAGCACCATCATTGCCCGCTACAAACTGGGCGAGATGCTGCTCACCGGTAAGTTGAGTTTTGGCTCCAATCCAAACGCCAACCTGAACATCAAACTCGACATCGTGACTTGGGTGAAAAACAGCGGGGTCATCCCCGATGCGAAGGACTCCTACGTGCTGGTGAAAACCATGCTGGACTACCTCATGCCCGAAGCGACAGACTCCGACCGCTTCGACTATTTCCACGTCAACGTTTTCTTGGACAACCTGCCTGCCAACGACTGGACTTACGAGTGGCAAAACTACCTCACTACTGGCAATGCCACTGAAGTCAGGATACCGCTTGAACGGCTCGTGAAAGCGATTTTGTACTCTCAGGAATACCAGACGACCTGAGGCAG
>JAYSUY010000287.1:0-1981 GCA_043718855.1 Saprospiraceae bacterium
TTACCAGCGGTACTACGGGCAGTTCATGGGCATCCCCATGCGCTACACTGGCCAACGTTCCGAAGCCATCGACGTGCTGAACCAGTCTTTCCTCAAAATCTTCGACTGCATGGGCCAGTACCAAAGCACGGGTTCTTTCGGTGGCTGGATGGCCCGCATCGTATTCAACACCACCATTGATCATGTGCGCCGCCAAACGGCCTACCAAAAGAAAGTATCGCTCGGTATTGAGGTGGAAAAACCCGTGCAGAGCGAAGTGTTCGGCCACTTGGGTGCAGAGGACCTGTTCCGTTTGGTGCAAACTTTGCCACCTGCTACGCGCTCTGTTTTTTGCCTCTACGTGGTAGACGGCTACAAACACGCCGAGATCGGTGTCATGCTTGACATTGAGGAAGGCACCTCCAAATGGCACCTCTCGGAAGCGCGTCGCAAACTAAAATTACTCCTCTCCCAACATCCCGATTTTTGAAACTGGCTATGAAAAAGAAAATGTACAACGACGAAGAGTTGCTCCGCGACAAGATGCTGCGGCACGAATTTCCGGCAGACGAACAAGCTTGGGACGGCATGGAGCGTATGCTCAACGGGACTCAACCCGTACCTGACATGGCTCCTGCCCCGATGCCAGCAGGTGCTGTTTCCGGTACACTCTACTCTGTCCTGATCTGGATTGCCGGGCTTGGACTGGTCAGTTTGCTCACCATACTGGCTACGGGGCAGCACAACCTGCAATCCTCTCCCCTCAGCACCGAACCTGCGACGCTACTGCCCGAACACAGGAGAACAACTGCCCACCCCCGCACCACCGGGCAGTCGGCTTCAAATGTCGCTCCCAGTGTATCAGACCCAAGCATCGCTCAGCCACCGAGCCAGTCGCACTCCAATGAATCTCCTCTAAGCCGCGTTTTTTTAGAGAAAAAGGGCGACTCGGACACTCCAGCAGCACCCACGGCAGACATTGCTGCGAAGCAGCCTCAACCACCCAAACCCGCAGATTCAGCCACCGCATCGGATGCCACCAACTTTGATGCTGCCAGTAGCCCCGTCAGAAAACCCGATAGCCCAACCACCGCTGCTGCTCCACGCGAACAGCCGAACAGCCAAGAAACGAAGCAGGAGAGTGCTGCCGCCAGCAGTCCTCTGCCACAAGCCGCCGCCCTGCGTTCGCCGCTCACCGCGCTGCCCAAAGTCGACCTGCTCATGCTTCACGTCAGACGCACCCTTCCGATGCCGAAAGCAGCGGTACCGACACCGCCCAGTTTCCATGAGCGGCGTTTCCAAGTGGGTGCTGCACTGGGCGGCCAGTGGGCCATCGTCAATCGGAGCCTCAACAAAGTGGACTTGCTGCCCACCTTCGGTCTCTCGCTGACAGGGAAAATCGCCCCGCGCTGGTGGGCCGAAACTGGGCTGATGTGGCGAAAAGTGCAGGGGTATGACCTTTCGGCGATGTGGGACGCATCGGGCATAGGTGCCAACGGGCTATACGGCAGTTGGGCGACTAGGGTAGGGGCCTCCGAAATCGTTTTCTTGGAAATGCCGCTGCTTGCCAAGTATGCCCTCCGAAATGGCGACCAGCGGCTGATGGCAGGTGTGCGATTGGCGAGGCTAAATCCGCGTACAGACGACAAAAGTTTTTCCTCTACAACAAACTCTTACGCGCCCAAAGAAATGTTTTTCCCAGCCATCAGCGATGGTATACGCCGCCATGACTTGGCGCTAACAGTAGGGGTAGAGGCAAGGATATTTCGCAACCTCTGGGCCGACATCCGCCACAGTCAGGGTCTCTATGATCTGACCTACGACTCTTTTTTTGGCAACACAACCATTGACCGGACAGCAGAGACCCAACTCACGCTGCGGTATTATTTCTGGTCGTTTTGAGTATTGCTATGAACAAAACACTGATTTTCATTGCCTTAACAGGACTTTTTCTATCCGCTTGCAAAAAAGAAGTTGCCTTCGAGGTGCCTAAGGTGGAAGA
>JAYSUY010000288.1:0-16201 GCA_043718855.1 Saprospiraceae bacterium
CTGAAAAAACACCCGACAAAAAAGAAAACGCCCCCATCGCGCAGGTCAGTCCCTCCGAGCGCCTGCCAAACCCGCGCTACCCCGCCCCGGACGTGACGATGATACGCGGCGACGAAACATCGAACAAAGCCCTGAAAGCCGTGCTCGACCAAATCTGGTACACCGACTACCCGCTGACAGGGCTGAAAACCAGCGGCTCGTTCAAACAAGCCAATGAAAACCTGAAAAAGCGCGACTTCAACGCTGCTTACCTCGCATTGGGCCGTTTGGAGGGCCAACTGGCCCAAAACGACACACTGCGCTACCTGAAAGGCTATTGCCTCTTGGAAATGGCGGAAGGCGATGAAGCCTTGACTTATTTTGGCCCGTTACAAGGCCGCTATGCCGCTTGGGAGCCACAATTGCAATGGTATCGGGGCCTAGCGATGTTGCTGGCCGACGAGCGAGGGAAGGCATTGGTCTTGTTTCAGAAATTAGCGAAGCAATCCCAGCATCCTTATCAGCGACAGGCGGATAAAGCGGCGGGGCTGATAAGGTAACTTTTCAGACTAAAGAACAGGTATTTATACGCTTGTGGCGCGCTGCGAGTCAGGTCTATCTTTGCCCAATCTTTGCAGATTTATTTTTCAATCCACCTTCGGAAAAAAAACCTAACTGTATGATGCGCAACATCTTATTGGCGGCCCTATGCCTCGCCCCTTGTTTTCTTTTTTCCCAAACCGTTGATTCCACTGCTATCCGGCAGGTGGATAGCCTCATTCAGGTTTCCCGTGCGCTTACCGGTAAGCAGGAATTTGACAAAGCCCTCGAAGTCAATGCTGGTGCTGAAAAACTGGCCCTCGAAAAATTGGGGCAGCACTCGGCCGCTTACGCAAGTTGCTGTTACAACCGGGGAAGGGTCAACTACATCCGTGTAAATTATCCGGAGGCTAAAAAATGGCTCATGGAAGCCAAAGCCATCTGGGAAAAAGCACTGGGAAATGAGCACCGCGATTATGCCAGGACCCTGCTTATCCTTGGATGGGTCTGCCAGGATATGGGCGAATATGAACAAGCCGAGTTGTTCATGCTCAATACGAAAACCATTTACGAAAAAATATTGGGGAAGGAGCATGCCGATTATGCCTCATCCTTGAACAGCCTCGCAAGCCTTTACAAGAATATGGGCGACTATGAAAAAGCCGAACCGCTTTACCTGGAAGCCATCGCCATCCGGGAAAAAGCGACCGGAAAGGAACATCCCGATTATGCCACAGGCCTGAATAACCTCGCGATCCTTTATAAGGAAATGGGCCTATTTGAAAAAGCCGAACCGCTTTACCTGGAAGCCATGGCTATCAGGTCCCGAACACCCGGGATCGGAAAGAAGCACCGCGATTATGCCGCAAGCCTGAACAACCTCGCAAGTTTCTACATGGTGACGGGCAACTACGAAAAAGCAGAACCCTTGTTTGTGGAATCCCGTGCCATCCGCGAACAAACACTGGGAAAGGAGCATCCCGAATATGCCGCAAGCTTGAACAACCTCGCAAACGTCTACAACGCGTTGGGCAATTACGAAAAAGCCGAACCGCTCTACATCGAAGCCAAAGATATTTGGGAAAAAGCAACGGGAAAAGAGCACAACGATTATGCCCTTGGACTGAGCAACCTCGGCAATTTTTACATGTACAGGGGCGACTACGCAAAAGCGGAACCTCTCTTGCTCGAGGCCAAAGCCATCCGGTATAAAATACTGGGAGATCAGCACCCCGATTATGCCATCACCCTGACCATCCTCGCAGACCTTAACAAGTCCATGGGGGCCTACGAAAAAGCCGAGCCGCTCTACTTCGAGGCCAAGGCCATCTGGGAAAAATTTCTGGGCAAGGGACACGCACAATATGCCGGAAGCCTGAACAACCTCGCAAAACTCTACTCGGCTTGGGGGGAGTATGAAAAAGCAGCGCCATTCCACATTGCGTCGTCCCAGGCGAATCAATTGCTCATTGAAAATGCGGTGCGCCACTTTTCCGAGCGGGAACTGGGCAATTACCTGACTAATTTCTCTGGAAGCCAAGACCAGGCCCTGTCTTTTGCCCAACTGTCCGGCAGCAAAACAGTGGTACCGACTTGCTTTGACAACGCCCTGTTTTATAAGGGATTCCTCCTTCATGGCGCTGTTCAGATCAAACGGTTGGCCGGGTCCGACCCGACTGCCGCCCATGACCTCGAACTCCTCCAATCTTGTGGCCGCCGCCTCTCTGCGCTATACGCCCAGCCAGTCGCCAACCGCGACAGCGCGACAGTGACTCAGCTGGAAACCCAAGTCAACGACCTTGAAAAAGACCTTGCCCGGACGGTAGCGGGTTTCGGCCAAGCCTTGCGGCAGGTCAAATGGGAGGAGGTTCAAGCAGCATTGAGACCCAACGAAGCGGCGATTGAGTTTGTGAGTTATCGTTTTTATCAAAAAAAGCAAACTGATAGCACCTTTTACGCCGCATTGGTCTTGCAGCCCGGCGCAACACAGCCACAGCTCATCCCCCTCTTCGAAGAAAAACAACTCACCAACCTCCTCAAAACCGAGGGCAAGCCCCAACCCGCTTTTTACAACGAACTCTACGCCGCAGGCAAAAAAGGCGGCCCACTCTACGATTTGATCTGGAAACCCATTGCCGCCGCCATGCCAGAAGGAGCCACGGTCTATTGCTCGCCTTCTGGCCTGTTGCATCGCCTTAATTTGGGGGCCATTCCCACGCCCGATGGAAAAAATTTGGCCGAAAAAAACCGCCTGACCATGCTGGGCAGCACCCGTTCACTCGCCGAAGGGACGAAGGCGAGGCAGTTGGCCGTGCCGCCGGTTCCCGCTGCCAACCAAACCGCCACCGCCCAACTTTACGGCGGCATCCAGTACGATGTTACGCCTGATGTAGCCGCCAATACCGACGCCCATTCGGGCGATCTGGCCTCCCGGCGCGGCCCCGGCTCGGGTTGGGGAGTAGAGAACGACTCCACCCTGCGCGGCGGCAACTGGAATTACCTCCGCTGGACGGACGTGGAAATCAGTGCCGCCGCCGAGATCATGACAAGCAAAGGCATGGCAGTGACCCTGAAAAAAGGCGCGGAGGCGACCGAAGAATCGTTCAAATCTATCGGTACGAATGGCCCTTCCCCGCGCATCCTGCATGTCGCTACGCACGGATTTTTCTTCCCTGACCCAGGCCCCCTCCCGGCCTTCCCGACTCGTCGGGACAGGCTCCCCAGTGGGGGAGGTGAGAAGGCCGGTGAAAAAACGTTCAAAGTATCCCAAAATCCCATGATCCGCTCCGGCCTCGTGCTGGCCGGCGGCAACCAAGCCTGGAAAACCGGCAAACCCCTCCGCCCCGATTTGGAAGACGGCATCCTCACCGCTTACGAAATCAGCCAGATGAACCTCTCCAATACCGAATTGGCGGTGCTGTCGGCCTGCGAAACGGGTCTCGGCGACCTCGTGGGCAACGAAGGGGTATATGGCTTGCAACGCGCTTTCAAAATAGCAGGCGTTCGGTATCTCATCATGTCGCTGTGGCAGGTACCCGATTTTCAGACGCAGGTGTTTATGACGGCCTTTTACAAACACTGGTTGGAAGGCAAAATGGCCGTGCCCGAAGCGTTTCGCGCCACGCAGTCGGAATTGCGGGCCAAGTATGGCGATGCGTTCAAGTGGGCGGGTTTTGTGCTCGTAGAATGAGCATATACAGATGGGTGAGGCGTACTTTTCCGCCCTGCTTCGGTTTATCGAAAAGCAGTCAATCACATTTCCATCACCGAAAGGTGAACACTTAGACCCACCACCAATAAGCCCATATTTTGAAACACAAAAGGCACAAAAAAAACACAAAAGGGTGTGAGGCGTGGTCTTTTGTGTCTCTTTTGTGCCTTTTGTGTTTCAAATACTGCGATGGTAAGTTTTAACACCGAAAGTTGAATACCGTGAGAATATCAATCGTTTTGCTGCTGAGTTGTTGCGCGGTGTTGCTCCACGCACAGCCCCCCCCTTCCGACACGGTCGCTCGCGTTTGTACCCTGCACAACACCAGCACCTACACGCTGAGGGGATACACGCAGATATTGGCCGACACAGCCACTGGGTATACCATCGAGGACATGGTGCAGCGACGGTTGCAAAAGCAGTTCGTTGCCTTCCCTAACAAGACCTTCGAGCTCCGTAGCCACCAACCCTATTGGGGAAAGATACAGTTGGAAAACCGCCTGCCCGATGCGGAAATGTGCCACGAATGGGTGCTGAGTTTTTCGGGTACTTTCACCCGCGTCACGCTGTTCAGGTTAGCGGAAAACGGCACTTGGGCATCTGAGGAGAGTGGCACTTTTGTCCCGACGCACAAGAGAAGTTTTGTCCCGACAAAAAACGGCACTTTGTTCAAGGTGATGCTTCCTCCCGGAGAGGTGGTCACGCTCTACTTTGTGGGCGAGAGCGAGCGCAGCGTCATGCCGCCCACGTTTCATGCGTACTTGCAGCCCTTGTCGGTTTTCTATGATAAATTGGTGGATGCCAAGACGGGAAATGTCCTGTTCGCTGGTTTTCTGTTGATGATGTTGCTGTACAACCTGCTGAACTACATCATCGTCCGAGACCGCAGTTACCTGTATTATTCTGGGTATTTGCTGATGGTAGCGGTCTATACGTCTTTCTCCTCCGATGATCTGATGGATTGGATCGGGGGCTTTGTCTTTGCAGACCACCCTGCCTACCTCAACCTGTTCAAAATTTCCATTTACATTGGGTTGATCTGCTACTTGGCGTTCATTCGGAGTTTTTTGGATTTGGGACACCTGCTCCCCAAGTGGGATCGCTATTTTCGCTATGTGGCTTGGCTGAGTGTGCCGTTGACAGCGCTTTTCTTCTTTCTGGCCTTCCGCTACAATTTCAGTTACGTCGTTGATGACCTCCCGATTCTGGGCTACATCGCACTGGTCACCATTTCGTGCTTTTTCTTCATTTACCCTCTGTACAAGACCAAAGACCCCAAGGGCTTTTTCATCATGGCGGGCATTGCGGCCATCAGTCTGGGATTCCTGCTGACTTGGTATTCGAGGATGACCGAAACGCCTTTCACGATCTTTTACCTCAAAGTAGGGGCTGTCGCCGAATTCCTGATTTTTTCAATGGGCTTGGCCTATCGCCAAAGACAACAGGAGGTGGCCAAACAGCAAGCCGATTTTGCACTACGGGAAAGCCGTTTGCTACAGGAAAAGAAACAGGTGGAGGCCGACCAACTTCAGGAGTTAAACGAATTCAAATCCCGATTTTTTACCAACATCACCCACGAGTTCAGAACCCCGCTGACGGTGATTTTGGGCATGAGCGAGCAGGTGCTGCGTGAGGGAGCGAGCCACCCCGTCACGTTGATCAAACGCAACGGCGAAAACCTCCTGCGGCTGGTCAATCAGATCCTCGACCTGGCCAAGTTGGAATCTAATACCCTGAAAATGAACTATGTTCAGGGGGATGTTTTGGCTTTCACCCGCTATATTGCCGAAAGCCTCCACTCATTGGCTAATGCCCAAAACCTGATGCTCCGCGTAGAAAGCGATCAGGCCAACATCGTGATGGACTACGACCCGGAGCGGTTTTTACAGATCATCCACAACCTCTTGTCCAATGCCATCAAGTTTACGCCTTCTGGTGGCAAGGTGGTGGTGCGCGCAACGTCGGAAGGGTTTCAAACCCTTCCGACGTTGAAAATGCTAAACATCCGGGTCACCGATACCGGCGCAGGCATCCCTCCGGATGAACTGCCGCATATATTCGAGCGGTTTTTTCAGGCTAAAAATCAGGAATACGTTTCTCCCTCCCAACTGGGGAGGTCTAGAGTGGGGCTTAGCGGCGCGGGCATTGGGCTTTCCCTGACCCGCGAATTGGTCAAAGCCATGGGCGGCGAGATTTCGGTGGAAAGTACCGTCGGTGTGGGCAGCACGTTTTGGGTGAAATTGCCCATCAGGAATGATGAATTAAGAATGATGAATGATGAATACCCCTCGCTTAACACAGCACTCAGCACGCATATCCAACAAAATGATTCATCAGGCAGCATTCAACATTCATCATTACCACACGTCCTTCTGATCGAAGACAATCCCGATGTGGTGGAATATTTGAGCGCCTGTTTGAAGGGCCTTTATACCCTGGATTTTGCCTACAACGGCCAGGCGGGCATTGAAAAAGCCCTCGAAAACGTACCGGACCTCATCGTGAGCGACGTGATGATGCCCTTCAAAGACGGCTTTGAGGTGTTGGATGCACTCAAAAACGACGAGCGCACGAGCCATATCCCCATCATCCTGCTGACTGCGAAAGCCGATGCCCAAAGCCGATTGACCGGGCTGCGCCGGGGGGCAGATGCATATCTTTCCAAGCCCTTTCATCAGGAAGAACTGTTGGTGACCATGGAAAACCTGCTGGAACTGCGCCGAAAATTGCAGTTAAAATACCAGCAAAGCATCCTTGCAGCGGGCTTGTCCGCCAAAGCCTTGGCGGCGGAGGAGGCGGTGCCTACACGGGTCATTGCCGACCCGGAGGATGCCTTTTTGCGGCAGGTGCGCGCCATCATAGAAGCCAACTACGCCGACGACGGCTTTGGTCTGCCCCAACTCTGCCAGAAAATCGGCATGAGCCGCTCTCAACTTTTCCGCAAAATGAAAGCCTTGACGGACATCGCGCCTTCCGATCTCATCCGCTCGCACCGGCTCAACAAGGCTAAGGCACTCCTCGAAAGCGGCACCACAAATGTCACAGAAGCCGCTTGGCAGACAGGATTTAAGGATGCATCTTATTTTTCAAAATTGTATCAGGAGGAGTTTGGGGAAATGCCGAGTGCAACCCACAAATAATTGATAACCAGAATTTTGCTGAACGGGTAATTGGGTTGGATGCAACCTAATTACCCGTTTTTTTTTGCGCCTTGAACCCAAATTACCGGTTTTTGAGACGCAATTACCGGATGTCGACAGCCTCTCACCTCCACCTTTGTCCCATCAGTTTTTTAAAAAAATTCCATTCGCACTTACCTTTTCTCTCCACCCTGCAATAAAGGGACAGACAAGTAACCATCCACCCTTTTCAAACATATAAATCATCACTGACATGAGAAACATCCTTTTTTTCGCAGCCTTTATCCTAGCTTCACAAACCACATTGTTCGCACAAAAAGCCGCTACTTGGAAAGGCGGAACCCCTGGCAAGGCTACCGACTGGAACTGTGCCGCCAACTGGAAAGAAGGCCGTGTGCCCAATGAGTTCAGCCAAGTCATCATCCCAGATGTGTCCAGCAGCAGTCACAGCAATCCCGTACTCACCAACGGAGAGGTGGAAATCTGGAGCATCCTGATTCATACCGGGGCCACCCTGCGGATCGGCAAGAATGCCCGCCTGATCGCCACTGAACAAGAAGAACACGGGTTTCTGGCTTGGGGCGAAGGTGTGCTTCAGCCGGACACACTGCAGCAGCAACTGAATTTTGTCAGCAAATAACTACATTAAGCAAATTTTAGATGCTTTTCTCAAAACCCGATGTTGCAAAACATCGGGTTACTTTCCCTCCAACAACAACTTGTACTGGCTGTATATCCCGCCGAGACTCTATCACGAAACGAGTCGGCCAGGCCATTCTTTGCCTTCAAGTCTCCACATGATTTCGAAAACCACCCAACCTTCATTTTCAAACATCAAAATTCGAACAACATGACACCGAAATTTTTGTCAACCGCCATCCTCTCTTTCGTAGGCATCGCTACACTTCCAGCCCAGAACTTGGTCACTGCATTGCTCCATACTGGGGCGAAGGATTCTACACTTGACCATCTTGTAAGCCAACTCACCCAGAATGCATTCACAGCCCTTTTGGGGATGGTTGTGCTGATGGGAGTCGTCTGGATTTTCTGTATCGGGAATGCCTGCGCCGGGCTGAACAAAAAACAAAAAAACGCCCCTGCCTACATCCTCTTCCTCTGCTTGTGTGTAGCAACAGGTCTGAGCGTGTGTGGCAGTAGCTGCACCACAGCGCAAAAAGCACAAGCCGCTGACATTCAGGCCGCACTGGCGGCAGAAGGTGGCTATTGTGTCTGCCATGCTCCGCTTGACAACCGCCATTATTATGGAAATTCGGGGCTGAACAATCGTTTTTCTCACGACAACGATTCCAACTATACCGGCAGGCCATTTTGCAGACAATGCGGCCAGCGGATTCATTATCGCAATCGCTGAGCGCGACCAAGCAAGCACAAAAACAACACGGCTCATGTTCCTTTTTTTGCCGCGCTTGGTGTTTTCACCAAGCGCACGGCGGAGTGAGTAGATGCGCTTGGCTTCTCGTTGGGTTGCACTTGGTGAAAACACCAAGCGCGGCAGGAAAAGCCTTCAAACACCACATTAACATTAAATTTTTAAAACATGAAAAATCTCTTTTTCCTCGCGGCCTTTTTGTTCGCCGCATTCAGCACCCAAGCCCAAGGCGTCAACGACGAACAGGAAATACAAGCCTTCACCCGCCGCTTCATGGCCGCCTACAACGCGCAAGACCATGCCGCCATCGGGAAAATGTATACCGACGATGCCGTGCGCATTGACCAAGAAGGCAAAGAAATCAAAGGAGCCGGGAACATCGCCGCTTTTTTTGCAGAGCAATTCCGCAAGAACAACGCCACCCTCTTGCTCAAACACACCGGCATCAGTTGGTCGGATGCCGAGCACGCCTGGATCGCCGGTGGCACCTATGAGGTGTATGGCAAAACGATGGTAAACGACATACCCATCAACCTCAAGGGCAGGTATGCCAATGCGATGCTGAAAAAGAATGGCGAGTGGAAAATCGCCAAATCATGGCTCAGCAATCCCGATATGGCGAAAATAAAAGCCGAGATACAGGATTTGGAAAATGACTGGGCCAAGGCTTCTACCGACAAAGACATCGCTACGATAGTCGCTTTTTATGCCGACGATGCCATCAGTATGACCAACAACAAGCCCATGATCACAGGCAAAGCGGCCATTCAAAAGGAAATCGAAGCAGAGTTTGCCAAAAGAAAGGAAGCTGCTGTGGTCGCTTTTGAGACGCTGGACGTGTATGGCAATGAAAACATCGTGACAGAAACCGGGAAAACTACTTCCAAGAATGCCGCCGGGAAAATGACCTACACCGGCAAGTACATGGCCGTTTGGGAAAAACGCAACGGCAAATGGCTGGTCATCCGGGACATTTACAACGACGATGTGAAGGAGAAGTAGAAGTTTTAATGTCGGTATCGTAACGAGGGCAACAAGAGCAAAATTCAGACAGGATTTACAGGATGGACAGGATTTATACTCCTTTTAAGCATAAATCCTGTCCATCTGGTAAATCCTGTCAAAAAAATTTACCTGTGAACAGCCTCATTGAAAAAAAATCCCCCCACCCACTTACCTCTCTCCCTCTGGCTGCAATGAAGCATTGAACACCTGAATGGTTTGACATCGGCGGGGCCGACAAGTACCAAGGTGGTATCACTTTCAAGAACATTTAACACCAGAGTTAAGCATCATTCAATTTCACATTATGAGACTCAACTATTCCCGGCTTGCCGCAGTGGCAGGCCTGACCAACCCTTGCCGTTTTTTAAGCGACCATTTTTCCAAAACGTTCTTTTTACTGCTTACCACTTGCTGGCTGCTTTCCGGCGGCGTGGTCGCCCAAACCACTTGGTACGTCAATGCTGCTGCTGCCTCTGGCGGAAACGGGACGTCGTGGGCCAGTGCGTATCAGGACCTGCAACTCGCCCTCGCTGCCGCCAGTGCGGGGCATCAAATCTGGGTGGCCGAAGGCACCTACAAACCCACCAGCGGCACCGACCGCAACATTTCTTTCGGCATGAAAAACGGCGTGGAAATCCTCGGGGGCTTCCCCAATACCGGTGATCCGGGGCTGGGCGACCGCGACTGGGTGGCGAACGTGACCGTTTTGAGCGGCGAAATCGGAGCGGCGGGTATCAGTGACAACTCATACCACGTCATTTATAACAATGGCAATGGCCTCAGCAGCACAGCCATTTTGGACGGCTTCACCATTTCAAATGGCAATGCGAGCGAAGCCCTGGACCCGAACAACGGGGGCGGCGGGATGTACAATAGGAGTTCCAGTCCGACGGTACGCCATTGCGTTTTTACCAGCAACTCGGCTGTAGACGGCGGTGGGATGCGCAACGGCACTTGTAGTCCGACGGTAAGCCATTGCGTTTTTTCAAACAACTCAGCCTCACTGGGCGGCGGGATGAGCAATGGCAGCGCCAGCCCGACAGTGAGCAACTGCCTTTTTTCAAACAATACGGGCAATAGCGGCAGCGGCGGGATGCACAATTACCTTTCGACCACGCCGACCATCACCAACTGCACATTCACTGAAAACACTGGCGGGATTTATAACATTTTCTCCAATTGCAATCCGGCCATCAAAAACTGCATCCTTTGGGGCAATGGCGCCGCAATCACCAATCAAATCAGCGCGACGGCGACCATCACCTACTCCGACGTGCAGGGCGGCTACGCGGGCACGGGCAACATCAACGCCGATCCGCTCTTTGTCTCCTCGACCGATTTTCACCTGCAAAACATCTCGCCCTGCATCAATACGGGTACGGCCACGGGGGCGCCCGCCACTGACTTCGACGGCGACGCACGTCCCATCGGCGGCGGCTTTGACATGGGCTACGACGAGAACACGACCTCTTGCACACCGCCCACGGTGGATGCTCCCACCGTCACACAACCGACCTGTGTGGTGCCGACCGGGACGATTTTTGTCAATGCCTCCGGCAGCGGTACGCTCGAATACAGCGTAAACAATGGGATGAATTGGCAAACAAGCGCGACTTTCTCCGGCCTCGCGCCCGGCAACTATACCATCAAAGTGCGCCTGCAGGCCAACCCCACCTGCGAAACGACTTACGCGAGCAACCCGGTCGTGCTGACTTCGCCCTTCACCGCCTCCACCACGACGGACACCTGGACGGGCTGCACCTCCACCGACTGGGCCACCGCCGGCAATTGGCTCGACGGCACGGTACCGACCGCAAGCGACAATGTCACCATCCCGGACGTCACCAACGACCCAGTCATCATGGGCGGCACAGCAGCACTGGCAAATTCCGTGCATGTGCAAACCTCTGCTACCCTGACCATCAACGCCACAGGCAGCCTGACCATCAATGGCTCGCGTTCTTTCAGTGGTTCCACCGCCGGTTTTTACAACCAGGGCACGGTATCGAACACCGGAAATCTGATACTCGGCTCAACGGGGAGCGTGGGCAGTGTCGGCATTTGGAACCTATCCACGTTCAATAATAACAGCGGCGGGGAGATCAGCATAGACCGGTCAAGCAGTGCCGGCCTGTACAACGACTCCGGCGGTACCTTCACCAATGCCGCGAAGATCACCATCGGAGCGGTGGCGAACGTGGGCTTCCACGGCATTCGGAACGAAGCTACCTTCAACAACAACAGCGGCGGGGAGATCAGCATAGACCGGTCAACTTTCTCCGGCCTAGATAACTTGTCAGGCACCTTCTCCGGCACCTTCACCAATGCAGCGAAGATCACCATCGGGGCGGTGGCGAGCGTGGGCTTTTACGGCATTCGGAACACCGCCACGTTCAACAACAGCGGCGGGGAGATCAGTATAGACTGGTCAATATCCAGCGGCCTGTACAACCTCTCCGGCACCTTCACCAATGCGGCGAAGATCACCATCGGGGCGGTGGCGAGCGTGGGCAACGACGGTATTCAGAACCTAGCCACCTTCAACAACACCACATGTACCGCGATCATCCGCATCGCCTCGAATGCCATTGTCAACAACACTGTCACCTTCTCCAACGCGGGCCTCATCGTCGAAAACGCCAGCGGAAACAGCAGTATCACGAGCAACACGGGCATCGTACAAAATCTCAATGGTGGCACCTTCACCGTTGGTTCTGGTAATCCGGCCATCACCACAACAGGTGACACCTGGACAGGCTGCGTCTCCACCAACTGGCACATGGCGGGCAACTGGGCCGACGGCTCCGTGCCGACGACTGCCGACAACGTGAATATCCCGAACGTGGCGAACGACCCGGTCATTTCGGCGGCGGCAGTGGCCAAAAGCATCCATGTGCAAACCAGCGGCGCGCTGACCATTAATGCCGGCGCGAGCCTCACCGTCAACGGCAGTTTTTCGGATGCGGGATTCACGCAAGCCATGAAAAATCAGGGGACCGTGAACAACAGCGGAACCATCGCCATCGGCTCCACCACGTCGTCGGGCGATTATGTCCTTTTCAACACGGCCATTTTCAATAACAACGCTGGCGGCGAGATGACCCTCAGCCGGGCTGTTTCGGTCGGGATTTACAACCAAACGGGGACTTTTACCAATGCCGGGAAAATCACCATCGGGGCGGTGGCCGGCGGGTTCGGCACGGGCATCCGTAATCTGGCGACCTTCTCCAATTCGGGTTGCACGGCCTGGTTGCGAATTGTGCACAATGCCGTCATCAACAACGCCGGCGGAACGTTCAACAACAGCGGCGCCATCATCGAAAACGCCACCGGAGTCAGCGGCATCACCAGCAATTCCGCCATTGTACAAAACCTGAACGGCGGCACTTTCAACATCGACAGCGGCAATGAGGCCATCATCGGCAACGGCGACATCTGGACAGGCTGCACCTCAACCGACTGGCACGAAGCGACCAACTGGCTCGACGGTTCCGTGCCGACCACCTCCAGTGACGTGAAAATCACGAACCTTACGAACGACCCCATCATCGGCGCAGCGGCGGTATCCAAATCTGTCCAAGTGATGAGAGGCGGCGCACTAACCATCAACGCTGCAACCAGTCTGACGATCTACGGCAATTTCTTACAATCCGGTACCAAGGCTATGGAAAACAATGGGACGGTGCACAACAACGGCTTGCTCAGCATCGGTTCCATCACCGCATCGGGAAACGAAGGCCTCTTAAACGGCTTCCTAAGCGTTTTCAACAACAACATGGGCGCGGAGATTGTCATAGACCGCTCGACCAATTCCGGGCTGGTAAATCAGGGCACGTTTACCAACGCCGCAAAAATCACCATCGGGGCATCGCAAAGTGTGGGGATGCATGGACTGGATAACCAGGGGGGGATCTTCCACAACAACGCGGGCGGCGAGATAGTCATTGACAATTCAACTGTTTTGGGACTGGTTGTATTCTCCGGTACCTTCAACAACCACGGGAAAATCACCATTGGGGCGTCGGCCAGCGTCGGGATCAACGGTATCCGCATCTTTACGGACTTCAACAACTATGCAGGTGGCGAGATTTTTATTGACCGTTCGACTGCTACCGGGCTGTTCAACCAGTTAGGAACGTTTACCAACGCCGCGAAAATCACGATCGGGGCCGTGGCCGGAGTCGGCGATTACGGGCTGCGCAACACCAGTACTTTCCACAACAACGCAGGCGGCGAGATTGCCATTGACCGTTCTACTACTGCCGGGCTATGGAATGGTGCCGGAACGTGTACCAACGCCGCAAAAATCACCATCGGAGCGGTAGCCGGCGTGGGCGCCGACGGCATTTTGAACGGAGCCACGTTCAACAACAGCGGCTGTGATGCCTTCATCAACATCGTGTCAAACAGCGTCATTGCCAATACCGGGACGTTCTCCAACAGCGGCCGCATCCGCGAAAACGCATCGGGCAACAGCAGCATCACGAATAACAGCGGCACCGTGCAAAACCTCAACGGCGGCACCTTCACCATCACCAATAACACGGGCGGGCTGACCACCGCTACGGGCGACATCTGGACGGGCTGCCTCTCCACCGACTGGCACACGGCGGGCAACTGGTTCGACGGCTCCGTGCCGACGGTTGCGGACAACGCTGTCATCCCCGACGCCATTAACGACCCCCTCATCGGCGCGGCAGCGGCGGCCAGATCAGTCAATGTTGAAGCCGGCGGCTCGCTCACGGTTGAAGCGACCGGCTCCTTGCCCATCAACTCGCCGGCCAGCCCGCTCTTCACGAACAGCGGCACGGTGGTCAATGAAGGCACGATTTCGCTTAATACCTCCGCGTCGTTCAAGTTCCACCGATTGCTCAATCTGGAGACAGGTACTTTTACCAACAATAACGTGCTGCAACTCGGCAACTCGGGCAGCCAGACGGTCCGAGGCATCTACAACCGGGGCAGTTTTGTCAATGCCACCGGCGGTTCCATCAGCATTGCAAAATGCAACGGCGGCATTTTTCAGGACGCGGGCAGTTTTGTCAACAATGCCGGCATCGTGTTCAGTAGTGTAAACAACTTTGCCGACTCGACGGCCATCGTGCTTTTCGGCGGTACGTTCAGCAATACGCCCTGCTCGGCCACCATCCTCGATCAGCCGGGCAGCAACCTGAACAGGTTTTCTGCCGTCGGCGGTAGCACCTTCACGAACGACGGCCTGCTCACCGAGAACTCCAGTAGCTCCAGCAACATCACCAACAACACGGGCATCGTGCAAAACCTCGGCGGCGGTGGTTTCAACATCACGAACAACACGGGTGTGCTGACGACCAACCCGGGGCCGCAAACCGCCTGCTGCCCGCCGGGCAATATCTTCTACGTCAATGTTGCCGCGACGGGCGCCAACAACGGCAGTTCGTGGGCCGATGCCTTCACCGACCTGCAAAATGCCCTCAACAGCCCATGCCCCGACATCACCCAAATCTGGGTGGCTGAAGGCACCTACAAACCCACCAGCGGCACCGACCGCAACATTTCATTTGCTATGAAAAATGGCGTGGAAATCCTCGGCGGCTTCCCAAATACCGGCGACCCGGGTATGGGTGACCGCGACTGGGCAGCGCACGTAACCATCCTGAGTGGTGAAATCGGCGCGGCGGGCAACGCGGACAACTCGTACCACGTCGTTTTTAACAACTTCACGTCCGGCAGCCCGCTCACCGGCACCGCCAAACTCAATGGCTTTACCATTACGGGCGGGAATGCAAATGCAAGTGAATCAAACAATCGGCAAGGCGGCGGCATGTACAATGTGTATGCCTCCCCCAGCATCACCAACTGTAGTTTCTCCGGGAACAATGCAGTCGGCGGCGGCGGGATGAACAACCGCTTCTCCTCCCCGAGCGTGTCCAACTGTAGTTTCTCCGGGAACAATGCAGTCAGTGGCGGCGGGATGTTCAACTTCCTCTCCTCCTCCCCAGTCGTGTCCAACTGCATCTTTTCCGGCAATTCGGCCACCATTAGTCAAGGCAACGGCGGCGGGATGTACAACGCCTCCTCCTCCTTACCGAGCCTGACCAACTGCGTTTTCTTGGGCAATTCGGCCATCATCGGCGGCGGGATGCTCAACTTCTCCCGCCCGAGCCTGACCAACTGCGTTTTCTCGGGCAATTCGGCCAGCCCCGGCAAGGGCGGCGCGATATACGACGACACCTACTCGAGCCTGAAAAACTGCATCCTGTGGGGCAACAGCAGCGAAATTAACAGTTTTTTAAACAACGGCCAGCCCTTCGTCACGTATTCCATCGTGCAGGGCGGCTACCCCGGCACGGGCAATCTGGCAGTGGACCCACTCTTCGTCCAGCAGCCCCCCATTGGCCTGGGTACCACAGGCGACCTGCACCTGCAAGCCTGCTCCCCCGCCATTGACGCGGCCAACGATGCCGACGCGCCCGCCAACGACCTCGACGGCAACGCCCGATTCGATGCCCTCGCGGGCGGCAGCATTGCCGACATGGGCGCGTATGAATTTCAGGACGAGGCCACCCCGACGGTCGCCGCTTGCCAGACATCGGTGAATGCAGTACTCAATAACAGCGGCCAGGCAACCGTACTCGCAACGGCCCTGAACAACGGCTCCACAGGCTGTTCACCGCTCGTTTTTTCGATCAATGGGCAGTCGTCCATCACGTTCGATTGCAGCCAGATCGGCAGCCAATCGGTCACGCTGACCGCCACATACATCAACCGGACAAGCACCTGCGCCACGACGGTAAATGTGCTGGACAACACCCTGCCCACCATCACCTGCCCGGACAACATCGTCAAAAATACCGACGCGGGCCAGTGCAGCGCGGTGACGACCTACACGGTCACGGCCAGCGACAACTGCGCTTACACGCTCACGCGCACCAGCCCGGCGGGTACGGCCAGCGG
>JAYSUY010000289.1:0-5347 GCA_043718855.1 Saprospiraceae bacterium
ATTGAGCGCGCCAGAAGCGGGGGCAGGGGTGCTTGTTTTTTTGGGGTCCTCGGTACTTTTGCTACTTCCAAACATAACTTATTTCGGTTTTGTACGAACTTTGGTCAAACGATCCTCGCTGGCCAAAATTTTCATTTACAAAGGATTACACTCAAAATCAGGGGAAAACCCCTACTTGAGGGATGGCAAAAGTCCAAAAGAATTCAGACTCTGCCAAGACAAACAACAGGTTTTAGTGCTTCATGGCGATGGCGATGGTAACCGAACTGAGCCGAGTGGAGGGTACTGCAAGTAATGCCGCGCCACATTCTTCGAGCGTAGCACCTGTGGTGAGTACGTCGTCTACCAACAGAATGTGTTTGCCCTGAACTGCATTTGGCTGAGCGATGGCAAATACCTTGCTGACATTGGTGTGGCGTGCCAATCGTTTTTTCCTCGTCTGTGTGCTGGTAAACTGGCTGCGTTGCAAGGCTTGCTCCAACACCGGCACCCCGAGTGCTTCGGCGATCCCTTGTGCAAACATAGTGCTTTGGTTGTAACCCCTCGTCCGCTCCTTGTCAGGGTGTAGCGGCACTGGCACAATGGCCTCTATCGTTTTGTACTGCTCTGTCTCGCGCAATTTTTGGCCAAATTCCATCCCGATTTTTCTGCCCACTTCTGGGTTGTTGTGGTATTTTAACTGATGTAAAGCCCGCTGTATGGGGCTGTGGCGAGAAAAGTAGAAGAATGCCGCTCCAGACAACAGTGGCAGCCGCCCCCACAAGCGTTGAGTAAATTCATTTTCTTGCTTTGTGTACATATCAGATGTGGGCAATGAGTGCCGACAAGTAGCGCAAAAACAACTGTTGCCCGCTTGCATCCAGCGGCCACAAGCGATGCACAAGTTGGGGTAAGTCAGCTGGCGGACACCGCGCAAACATCTTTGCCAAGCGCGGAGCAATGCGGAGGGTACCATAAGCGGGGTGTTTTGATTCAAAAATTGGAACGCCCAAATATAGTACAATTTCAAGAGCACCAGACGCAGGTTTTCCTATCCCCGCATCTTCTTCAGCAAGTCTGGCAACTGGCGCAGCGCGGCAAGTTCCTTGTATTTTTCGCGTACTTCGTCAGCAGGAGTACCAAAATAGGTCTTGCCCCCTTCGAGTGATTTAGACACACCAGATTTTGCGAGTACCACCGCGCCATCGCCGATGTGTAGCGCTTGGGCAATACCCACCTGACCGTACAACACCACGTTGTCGCCCACCACCGTCTTGCCTCCTATGCCGACTTGAGCCGCGAAAAGGCAGTTTCGACCAATCACCACCCCGTGTCCGAGGTGGATTTGGCAATCCAATTTGCTGCCTTCGCCAATCACCGTGTCGCCGCTCACGCCCTTGTTGATGGTGCAGCCCGCCCCAATGTCCACGTGGTCATGGATGACGACACGCCCACCACTACGCCATTTATGACGCGAGCCGTCGGGTTTTTGTTTGAAATAAAAAGCGTCTGAACCGATGATAGCCCCTGGCCCGATGTTGACGTGGCTGCCGATCTGGGTGTACTCTCCAATGTAGGCATTGGCTTGGATGTAGCAGTGCGGCCCGATGGTCACGTTGTGCGCAAGCACTGCGCCAGGCTCCACAATGGTTGTAGGATGCACCACCGCGCGATGGCTCACAGGCGAAGTGAGCGGCTCGAACGGCCGATGTTCTCGTACCAGCATATCATACACCTCGAAGGGCTGCGCAACAACCAGAATCGCCTTGCCAGGCGGACACTCCGCCGGAGCATTGAGCAGGATAACCGTAGCAGCACTTTTCAGCGTCTTGTCAAAATACTTTTGAACGTCAGAAAAAGCGATATCACCAGGCTCCACCTTGTGGATTTCGTTGATGCCCGTAGCGGCAAGTGAGTCATCACCAATGATTTGTGCTTGGAAGCGCTCAGCGAGTGTGCGGACAGAAATGGGTTGTAAAAACTGCATAATGGGCAAAAAAAGAGCCACTGCCCAACATTGAGCGATGGCTTATCGTGGTGTTTGTGGAGGATAACGGATTCGAACCGTTGACCCTCCCGATAAAAGGTCGGGATGCTCCGGGAACCCGCGACAAAGATAAAAAGTCGTTCTCAACTTGGGGTCAAAAATGGCTTGAAATCTTGTGGAGGACAAAGGATTCGAACCGATGATCCCCCGATGAAAGGTCGGGATGCTCCGGGAACCCGCGTTGCGCTTGGGTTTTGTGGTGGCTGAACATGGGCAGCCAGCGGTGAGGCGTTTTGTTTCCAGTTGAGGCGGGAGGAGGGCGTTTAGTGGGCCCTAAACAACCAACCAGCACTCCCGAACGCATTCGCATATGCGTTCGGGAGAATTTAATACCCATAAAGTTCTTGGCTCCTGTTCCGAAACCGCTGAAACCCACCGGGTGACTCGCAGTCACCCGGTGAGTTTCAGCGGTTTCGGAACAGGAGCCAACTTTTTACACCGTCCTTATTTTTTCCCAAACGCCTATGCGAACGCTTTCGGGATTGCCCTGTGCGAGCCTATGAGAATAGCCGCTTTTGGAGCGACCTTCGCGGGATGAACACGCTGCTCATCTTCGTCCGCAACCCCGAACTCGGCAAGGTCAAAACCCGCCTCGCCCGCACCCTCGGCGATGCCGAGGCCCTGCGCATCTACCGCATTTTGTTGGAAAAAACCCGCACCGCCGCCCTTGGTGTCACCGCCAAACGATGGCTTTGTTACAGCGATTTTGCCGACCTCCACGACGAGTGGCCGAATGCCGTTTTTTTAAAAAAAACGCAGCACTCCGGCGACTTGGGTGAGCGCATGGAGTCGGCGTTCCGGGAGGCGTTTGCCGCAGGCGCACAGCGGGCGGTCATCATCGGCAGCGACTGCCCCGACCTGACGGGCGCGGTGTTGCAGCAGGCTTTCGATGCACTAGACGCGGCGGATTTTGTGCTGGGGCCAGTACCTGATGGCGGTTACTATCTGTTGGGAATGAAGCAGTTGGAGCCGTCGGTATTCCACGGCATCGCTTGGAGCACCGAGACGGTGCGGGGGCGGACGCTCGAAAAAATACAGGCAGCAGGGCTGGCGTGCGCCCTGCTGCCTGTGCTGTCTGATGTGGATACGGAGGAGGATTGGGTGGTGGTGGCCGGCTAAATTTTATGCTTCGAGTAGTTCAGCCAGCGACACCTGAAAACCACTCAGTACCTCAGATTCCACCTGTTTTTCTTTGCTGTAAATGCCCGCCTGACGGAACTCACCTTCCTCGTTGATGTACTGGGTAATGGTCTCTTTTTTCAGGTTGATCACCCAGTATTCGCGCACCATGAAGGTGGCGTAGATATATTTTTTGTAGTTCATCTCCTTCGCCGTATTGCCTTCCGATTGTATTTCCACCACGAAATCGGGCGCACCTTCTATTTTCTTGGGGCCGATGATAAAGGCGCGTTCTTTAGCGATGAACAGCACATCAGGCTGGAAGGTGTTGATATCGTCGAAGAGCGTGTCCAATGGGGCAGTGTACACTTTACCCAACTGGTGGGCCTTTGAGTGTGTACGCATTCGAGTGGTCAGTTCGGTAGCGATGTCTTGGTGCAAGGGCGTAGGTGAAGGCATAAAAATGATTTTTCCGTCGTGCAATTCATAGTTGCCGTTGTCTGGCGGGGTCAGCACGGCGTAGTCGTCGTAGGTCAGCAGCGTCCCCGGCGTGTCGGAGGGCGCAGGTGTGGCAACAGCGGCAGGAGGGGCGAGAGCAAGTTCTTCCATAGTTCGGTATGCTAATTGGCTGATTTGGAGGTTCGCCTTCACGTCGAACCTCCAATGGCTTCAATGGCTACAAAAGTAGGGGGTTACGAGTAAAACATCCACTTCCAAATCTCCTTCGCCGTCACCTTTTTCCCATACATCAGGATGCCTACGCGGTAAATCCGCCCCGATAGCCACACAAAAAACACGGCGGTGCCGATGAGGATCAGGATGGACAGCACCACTTGCCAGACCGGCGGATGGAAGGCCAGCCGCCCCGGCATCACGATGGGCGAGAACAGCGGGAACAAGGAGGCAAATACGGCCAGCGGGCTGTGCGGCGCACGCATCACCACCGAGGTCATGATGAGGAAAGCGAGGATGATCGGCAGCATCACCGGGAAGGTGAGCGACTGGCCTTCGCCCATGTCGTCGCCCACCGCGCTGCCGAGCGCAGCGAACATGGAGGCGTACAAAAAGTACCCGCCCAAGAAGTACAGGATGCTCACCCCGATGATATACCACCAGTTCTGCTTGGCGAGTTCGGCCATCAGGCGGGGCAACATTTCCTGCGCCTGTGCAGCATCCATGCCCGATGCCCCAGCGGGCATATTGGCCTGTGCTGCTGCCGGGTCGATACCCAAGAAGGCTTGTATGCCAATGAAGATCAGCGTGTTGAGGATAGCCCACATCACCAACTGCGTGGTGCCGACCCCAGCGGAGCCGATGATTTTGCCCAGCATGAGTTGGAAGGGTCGCACACTTGACATCATCACCTCCACGATGCGGTTGGTCTTTTCCTCCATCACGGAGCGCATCACCATCGAGCCGTAAATGAGTACAATCATGTACATCAGGATGCCGATGAAAAACGAGATACCGACCGCTACGCCGCTGGTGAGCGAACTGGCATCGTCGTCTTTTTTGTCAATCGGTTCCGGGTCGAGCGACACGTCGGTATCCAATTCGTCAATGGCTTCTTTTTTCAAGCCGAGTACGCCTATCTTGTAATCGCGGATTTTTTCCTCCGCACGGTCCTTCATCATGCGCTCCACTTCGGGGCTGAGTTGCTCGTCGGAGTAGTAAAAGATGGTCTGCTTTTTCACCGAAGTATTGGCGAGTGGCGGTAGGCGCAGCACGCCGTCGTACTTTTTGCTGCGCACGTCGTCTTTCAGCCCGTCCAGCGTTGCGCCCGCAGGGGCTATGCTGAACTGCAGGCCGCGCTGGTCAGGTATGCCGGTTTTGATAAAGCCGCCCTCGTCGTACACAGCGATGTGCTTTTTCTCATTGCCGCGGTAAGTGGTGAATTTGTACTGCAACGCCACAAAAAGGCCGAAGGCCAAGGGCGTGAGCAGGGTGCCGAGCAAGAATGCCCGCGAGCGCACACGGCTGAGGTATTCGCGCTGTATGATGAGCCAAAGTTTGTTCATAGAAAAAGTTTGAAGTTTGAAGTTTGAAGTTCGAGAGTTTGAAGTTGGGCTTCGGGCTTGGGTTTTGGCGGTAAAGGGAGTTTGAGGAGTTTGAAGTTTGAAGAGTTTGCGCTCTTGCATTTCTGAAAATCCCAAGATCGAAGCCAACTTCGAACTTCAAACTTCAAACTTCGAACTTCAAACT
>JAYSUY010000290.1:0-1974 GCA_043718855.1 Saprospiraceae bacterium
GCCAGCCGCGCAGGACGGCTACCCGACCGCCCTGACCCAGCCGGGCGGCGCTTTTTCCTACCAATTCGCTGTCAAAAACCGCCCCGGCACCTACTGGTATCACCCGCACCCCGACATGGCGACCGCCAGCCAAGCCTATCGCGGGTTGGCCGGTTTTTTCCTAGTCTCTTCGCCCGAAGAAGCGGCGTTGGGTTTGCCGGTCGGGGTTCTGGACGTGCCGCTCGTGGTGCAGGACAAGCGGCTCGACGGCGGCTTGGCCTACAGCCCCAACACCGACGACCGCAGCATCGGGATGTTCGGTGAGTCGGTGCTGGTGAACGGCACGGCGGGCGCGATGCTCGAAGTCGCCACACGTACCTATCGTTTTCGCCTGCTCAATGGCTCCAATGCCCGCATCTACAATTTTGCACTTTCGACCGGGGCCAAGTTCCAACTGATTGGCACCGACGGGGGTCTGCTCGACGCGCCGCAGGAAGTTTCGACCGTCCTGCTCTCGCCCGGCGAACGCGCCGAGGTGCTGGTCAACTTCAGCGGTCTGGCCGTCGGCACCGAATTGTACTTGCAGAGCAATGTCTTTGGTGGCACCGAGTCGCAAGGCAAGCAATCGTTCAAAATCTTGAAAATCAAGGTGGCTCGGCAGGAAACCGACAACTTCACCCGACCGGCCACGCTGATGCAGGTGGAGAAAATACCCGAATCGCAGTCGGTCGCCACACGCACGTTCGACATCGGCCACATGATGCAACACGGCGGCGGCATGGGCGGCATGGTGATGCACACGATCAACGGAAAGTCGTTCGATGCCAACCGCCGGGACGAGGTGGTGAAGGCCAGAACGGTCGAAATCTGGGAGTTCGACAACACCAACGGGACAGAAACGCACCCGATGCACCTGCACGCCGGGTCATTCCAAGTACTTTCCCGCACTGGCGGGCGTGGCGTGGTGCAGCCCTGGGAAAAAGGTTGGAAAGATACCGTACTGGCCTTTCCGGGAGAGAAAGTGCGCATTATCGTCCGTTTCCCTGACCTGAAAGGCAAGTTCGTCTTTCACTGCCACAACTTGGAGCACGAGGACGGCGGCATGATGCTCAACTACGAAATCGAGTGAGCCTGACGAAGTGACGTTTTTTCAAAAAGTAATTATCATGAAAAAGTGGCTTTGTTGCAACGGGAGGTTGTATCTATGAAAAAGGCTTGTTTGCGTTAACTTTGAGTTTTGGGCACTTCTTTCTTTTTGCTGCTTTTGTGTTCGACCGCGTCTTTGGGCGGCGGGATGACCTGCCTGACATCCGGCCCCAGCACCTCCCGGAAGTGGAAGTCGTCATACGCCCCGTCGCCCCAAAAAGAGCGGAGCCTTTTTGTCCCTTGACCATATCGGCCGCTGCCTTTACCTCGTCCACAGCGTGGCTCGTCAACTTGACCGACACGATGTGTTGGGTGTGGATATCTATGCCAATGTGCATCTTTTGCCACACCCTGCGCTTCGATGCCCCATGTTTGCGCACTTTCCACTCCCCTTCTCCGTACTCCTTCAGCCCAGTCGAGTAGATCGCTATGTCCAACTTCTTGCCCGGCTCAATCGCTTCGGACACCTCTGCCGACAGGCTGCCCTGCCGCTTGCACAAGGTGCTGTAGTCCAAAACCTGATACGCTCCCAAGCCCATCAAATTCAGCAGGCTCCTCGCAAAGCCCGTTGTTTGCCGCAGCGGCTGGCCGCAGACCTTGCCCAACAGCATAGCAGCACTGTATCATGCAGGCCGGGTACTGCTCCGCTCCAACCACTTTCTTCTTCGGAATGTCCCGCCAAGCCCGCATCATCGACCGGTCCAGCCACAGGGTCATGTTGCTCCGTTCCTCCAACGATTTGTTGTATGCCCCCCCGTTTCGGACTTTGTACTTATCTGTGACTGGGCTTGTTTGCTCGGACTTCATGTTCATAACTTTTACGTCTTGGAAAACTCAAAGTTAACGCAA
>JAYSUY010000030.1:0-2460 GCA_043718855.1 Saprospiraceae bacterium
AAAAAAAAATCTGCACCCAAAAACCACAAACACTCCAGACATAAACCCCAAACATCACCTCATTTTAACCCCAACCTCCCAAAGCGGGCGCAAAGGTAACTTCTCCACTAACCTACACAAGAAAGATACTCAGTTTTTTTAAAAAAATCAAAACATAGCTCTGTTCAGGCCTTTTTCATCAAAATCAGGGTCGACTAAGTGTGATTGAATCGACCTAATCTTTATTTCGCCCAGCACAAGTGCTTTTCGACCTTTGCGGCAATGAAACAGACCTTTATTTCACTTTCTCTTCGCAACGCTTGGCTCTGGCTTGGCTTGGGGTTGGTAGCGGTCGCACTGCGCGGCCTTTTTCTCGATGTGATGGATGTGGACGCTTCTCAGTATGCTTCCATCTCGATGGAGATGATGCAAGAGGGCTATTGGCTACAAGTCCTGCACCGAGGAGCAGACTATTTGGATAAGCCGCCGCTCTTGTTTTGGATGTCTGCGGCATCATTCTCTGCATTTGGATTGAGCAACTGGGCGTACAAGTTACCTTCCATATTGGCTGCCCTTGCAGGAGTCTGGGCTGTTTATCGTTTTGCTCTTTTGTATTACCCTCGCCCAACGGCACGTCATGCGGCTTTTATCCTAGCGTCATCTACAGGTTTTCTTCTCATCTGCAACGACGTGCGTACCGATACCCTCTTGTTGGGTGCAACAGCACTTGCTGTATGGCAATTCGCTGAGTATATTCTCTACCACAAATGGCGTAATGTATTGGCCGCCTTTTTTTTCGTAGGTATAGCAATGCTGGCAAAGGGGCCGATTGGTTTGGTAATGCCCGCTTTTGCTGTTGGCGCACATTTGTTGTGGCAGCGCGATTGGCGAAATATGTTTCGCTGGGAGTGGTTGGTAGGGCTTATGGTGACGGCTCTTGTCCTTGCACCGATGTGCTGGGGATTATGGCAGCAGTTCGATTTGCACCCGGAACGTACCGTGAACGGCCGCACGGGCGTGTCGGGCTTGTACTTTTTCTTTTGGGAGCAAAGTTTTGGGCGCATCACGGGCGAAAATTCCTGGAAAAACGACACCTCCGGGTTTTACTTTCTCCATGTATATATGTGGGCATTCTTGCCGTGGTCACTGATGTTGGCTTCTGCGTGTTTGAACAGGCTGAGAAGATTCAGCCTCCGTCCGCTTGGTGGGCCATCTGAGGCTTATTCCATTGGAGGCTTTTTGTTGACCTTCATTGCCTTGTCATTTTCGAAGTACAAGTTGCCGCATTATGTGTTTGTGACGCTGCCTTGGGCTGCGGTATTGGCAGCAAAGTATATCGACTTGGCATTTTCCCCTGAATCAACGTGGCGGAAAGCAGGCTTGATCTGGCTGCTCTATCTTCCGATCTCCGTACTTGCTGCTGGTGCATTTTTACTGCTGGGCTTCGTCTTCCCCTCCACTAATATAATGGTGTGGAGTATCGCACTTGGCATTTTTGGCTGGTTGGGTTGGCGTATTTTCCAGAATCCGTTTCCGAAAGATGCTGATGTGCTGGTGCAACGCGGCGTATTGGCTGCTGTTGGGGCGATGTTTGTGATGAATTTTCACTTCTACCCACATCTATTGCCCTACCAGAGCACTTCGGTGGTGGCGCAGTTTGCCCAAAAAAGCGGCATCCCAGCTGAAAATTTGGCGCACTATGGCCGACACGGCCATGCGCTGGACTTTTACAGTCACCACATTCTGCCTGACATGACCAGCCCGGCATTTGCTCAGACAACTGCCGACCACTTGGGCGAACTTTGGTTGTACACTACTGTAGCAGGCCGGGCGGATTTGGACAGGGATGCCGTCCCCTACACGTTGGTCAAGGAGTTTCGGCATTTTCAGGTGGCCCTGCTGTCTGCCGAGTTCCTGAATCCGGCGACGCGCGACAAAAGTCTGGAGCCGATTTTTTTGCTAAAACTTACCCGCCGACAAGGAGGGGCACCCCAAAACGAGTAATCACTGGTAGGTTTCATTCTACCCGATGGGGCGGGTGGGCGATTGCCCTCACCGAAGCACCACCACCCGCCTCACCACTCTCCCTCCACCTTCCATCTCCACTTCCACAAAATAGCACCCCGCTGCCAGCCCCGACACGCTCATCGTGTAGGAGCGCAGCTCGCGCGGGTGGGCCTGCTCGTGCGCGAGGCGGCCTTGCGCGTCGTAGAAGCGCAGGCGCACAGGCTGCGCGGGCGCGTAGGCGGATTCGATGCTCAGGTACTCGCTGGCCGGGTTGGGGGCGAGGTGGAGGCCGTCGTCGCCGGGCGGCAGCAGCGGCTCTGGTTCTGTGGCCGAGATGTAGCCGTTGATGCCGAGCGTGTCGCAGGGGGAGCTTTGCAGGTCGTAGAGGCGGTAGTTGGGCGTGAAGGGCGTAGCCAGCGTGTACCAGTTGGGCAGTTCCAGCCCGTGCTGCACCACTTGGCAGCTGTCGCCTTT
>JAYSUY010000291.1:0-1973 GCA_043718855.1 Saprospiraceae bacterium
AATGGAAGGATTTGAGTCTGATTTGGTTGAAACTATACGTCCACACACGCTGCCCTCAGCCCCTGCATGTACGCCAAGCCCTTGCCCTGCGCGAAGGCGATGTTGCGCTCCGGTATCCCCTCCGCGTCAGGGTAAGTGTCCACCGCCAGCGTCACGCTGTCTTCCCGCAAGATGTGCAGCATCGGGTGGATGGAGCGGTTGGTGTAGTTGGCCGGGTCGTCGGCGGCGGCATCCGCGAAGCAGTAATCGGGGTGGAAACTCGCAATCTGGTACACGCCCTCGTAACCCTGATCGGAAGCCAAGTTTTCGGCCAAGTCCACCAGATCGAGGTACTCCTCGAAATCGGCGAAGTGGTTGGGGAAGATAATCAGGGTGGTTTCGATGTCGTCTGTGCGGTCGAGGTAGCGCATCTCTTCCATTAATTTTTCCAGACTGTTTTCCATCGTGGCCTCGGGCCATACGACGTAGCGAATGCTTTTTTTGAGCAGTGCTTTTGCCGCAAACGGGCAAAAGTTGCAGCCGACCACTACGGATTCTATCCAGCGGGCGGTTTGGGCGATGGTGATGTTTTCTGTCAAAATGTAGTGCGTTGAGAATGTTTTGATCGCTGCTGCAAGTAAGTGGTAAGTGGCTCGCTAAAATTAGTTTAGGTTATCTCGCAAAGGCGCAAAGAATTCAAAATCAAAGATTTGCGCCTTTGCGCCTTTGCGAGACATTTGTGTCGTAGTCGCTTACACTTTCGGGTTGGTGGCAAACACCGTTGCCTCCGTGACAAAACCCCGGTCATCCATCTCGAGCAGACTTTTGATGACGTGCGCGATTTCTGTACCGCGCAATTTAGTGACCTGTTCGTTCTCGGTGTACTGCTTTTCTGCTTTGCCCGAATTAGACAAGCGGTTTTCGGCAAACGAGGTCATCACCTCGCTGGGGTTGACGAGCATCACTCGGATGTTGTGCTGGCGCAATTCGCCGCGCCAAGCCTCCGTCATACCACGCAAAGCAAATTTGGTGGCGTTGTACGGCGACACGTTCGCAGCACCAGCCAAGGCGGCAGTCGAAGCGATGTTGATGATGTTGCCGTAATCCTGAGCGACAAAAACACGCGCTGCAGCCTGTGCCACGAGCATGGCACCCAGCACATTGGTGCGCCAAACGTCCTCAAACTCCTGTGGATCAATGCTCACCAAAGGCGACATGTAGCCGTAGCCCGCATTGTTGATCAGCACGTTCAGTCCACCTAATTTTTCTACAGCCGTTGCGGCCATGCGCTCCACATCCGCTGCGTCGGTAACGTCCGCTTGAATGGCCACCACGCCAACGCTCGCCGCTACCGCTTCCAACTTGCTGAGGTTTCGACCTGCGATGGCCACTTTTGCGCCTGCGGCGGTTAAGATTTCGGCGACTGCTGCGCCAATGCCCGAACTGCCGCCTGTGATCAGGACTTTTGCTTCCGATAAATTCATGGGTGATGCTTTTTTAGTGATGGTGTAGCGATGTCCTGCATCGCGCAGAGCCGAGAACAGACCTTGATACCGAATGTTTCTACCTTCGCAAAAATTTAAATCCAATACAATGGCAGCAACAAAAATTACAGTAAACTCTAACGGATCGCTCAAAATCGAGGGCGACTTTGAAATTGTGGATGCCCAAGGCGATGTGTATGGCCTTCAAGGCAGAACAGCACTTGGCTTGTGCCGGTGTGGTTTGTCCAAAAACAAACCCTTCTGCGATGGCTCGCACAACGGACACCTGGAACACCTAGCAGTGGCTTTCGATTTGCCGCCCAAAAAGGTGTAGCCCCCTATTTTGCTCAATAAAAAGCACCGTTTTGAAGGTAGAAGTCCTCGAAACGGGGCTTTTTAGGAACGTGTAAACAATAACTCATCACTTTTGGATAGGTTCTTTTTCCCTCAGACAACTATCTTTTTGCGCGAATAGTGGGGCTATTTAAACAAAAAGATGGGCAGTATGAG
>JAYSUY010000292.1:0-1972 GCA_043718855.1 Saprospiraceae bacterium
CTCAAGCCACGGGCACCACCACCTACCCCAACTATGAGGTCAGCGGGGCCATGGGCGGTGGCAAAATAACCGTCGTGGGCGGCTTCTTCACCGACTGCGCCAAAAGTATGGTCTGGGCACCTTACCCGAACCACTCCAACCTGAGCCAGATCACCAATGCCAAATTTGAGTGTACCGGCCCACTAAAAGACCTCGGCTACCGGCGCTCCAAAACCGCCCTCGGCGAGCCTATCTACGCGGAAAATTTCTGCGAAATGCGCTCCGTATATGGCATTGCTTTCAACCGCCCGCAGTTTGCCAACACAGGTGCCAACTACCTGAACCCACGCAACAAGCCTTCCGGCATACTGAGCATGGACGCGCAGTTCCGCCTCACAGGCAGCACCGAACTGACTGGAAAGGACCTCTACATTGGTGTAGAAGCCGACGGCGTGGCGGCGGGCGCCCCGGCGGCCATCAGCGTGGACGGTGCCAGTTTCGAGGCTTGCTACCAGAGCATCAACCTGCGCAACACCACTGGCTCTACCGTGACCAACAGCACCGTCACTGCTATACCGCCCACTTCGGCTACACCCGACAAGGACGGCGATGCTTCGGGCATCTGGAGCGACCACTCCGACGCGCTGGCCGTGACTTACAACACCCTCACCAGCGGCGGGAGCGACAACTACGGCTTGGTGGTACACAACTCTGGCGGCGGCGGCGCGAACATCCAGGGCAACACCTTCAACAACTTCCCGCTGGTGAGCAACCAGTTTGAACTCGACAACCTCCAACTCAGCACCAATTGCAACGTGTATAACGGTGTTGGGGAGGCCCACTGGCGGGTATTCGACAAGTTGGCGAATCAGGGACAAGGGGCCGGTGCAGATGTCAAACAGCCTGACAACCAGTTCTATACGGCCTGTGCAGATGACCCCTCCAACCCTCAGCCGCCGTTCAATATGCTGGACATTCAGAACGTGGGGGATGGGTTCACTTACTTCGAAAAGCCGCCTTTGGCTCCAAACCTGCCGTGGATCGTGATGTGTACGGAGAATGTCAATGTTGTGTCTGTTTTCAACAACCCGAATTCATTCAATTGCGCCGTCACCCCCCCGCCTTGCTTAGACCCGCCATGTGCAGGCTTCTATGGGCAGTACATCGGCGATGGGAAAACCTTGCCTCAACGCAACGATTTGTTGACAGCCTACACCCGCTGGGACACTCGTTCGCTGGCTGACTCGACCTCGTTGACTGGCATCAACTACAGTGTATCGCTACTGGCTGACCGGGATCAGCAGACAGACAGGCGTACTCTGTTGGCAACTCATACCGCTCTCGGTCAGTATGCATCGGCCCAGCAGCTCCTTGCCCAAGTGAGCGGCAGCGATGCGGAGACACAGGATTTGCTCACTTACTACGGGATACTGGTCAGTGCTGGCTTGTCGGGCCGGGACGTTTATCATTTGACCACCTCAGAGTTGAATCAGATCATTCCATTGGCTTCCCACGAGACAAAGGCAGGCGGATTGGCCCAAACCGTGAATCTTTTGTACCATGGGGAATACACGCCATTGGTCGCCAAACGGCTCTCTGACCCTCGTTCGCAAGCGGAAGGCAAACCTGATTGGAGCGCCTCGGAGGCTGTGGTGTACCCCAATCCTTCTACGGGTACCTTGACGTTCCGAACACCAGACGGCGGCATCATTCGCCAAGTGATGATTCGAGACATCAATGGCAAAGAGGTGCTCTCTGTGCACTCGGCCAGCGACTCTGATATGCTTCACTTGGAATCAGGCGACTGGGCAAGCGGGGTATACGCTTACTTCCTGACTACGTCGTCTGGCCGATCCTATCGTGGAAAGATTGTTCACTTGAACAAAGACTGAGCGATATGAAATGGCTATTTCTGTTGGCGTTGCTCGCTCTGAATAGGGCGGGCAACGCCCAGATTTATTTCAACCAACAGTTGGACATAAATCGGCATTAT
>JAYSUY010000293.1:0-1972 GCA_043718855.1 Saprospiraceae bacterium
CTTCGGGCTACGCCCTCAGATGCTTCGCTACGCTCTGCATGACACACTGCTCTTGGGTTTTCAAGTGAAAAACGAGTTTTTGCCACCAGTTTTAATGCAGTTGCCCCACCCCCGGCCCCTCGCCGAGGCGGAGGAGTGGCCGGGGGTGGGGTTGAACGAAGAGGCGAGGCTTGCATAACAACCCGTTCACACCCAGCACTAAGGTTCCGTTAAAACCTGCACCTACCGCCAACGCCCTGCCCATCTCATTCGTAATGTGGATTATTTTCTCAATCCAATCCTCTGTTGCGCATGAAACTCTTCCTCATTGCTTTTGCTCTGCTGCTCGCCTCCTCGCTAACCGCCCAACTACCCGGCACCGCCCAGTCTTCGGCGGGCTTGCCCTCCAACCTCGACAAACTCGAAGGCACTTGGCAGTGCCGCAACTGCGACCAAACCACCTGGTCAACTTGGTCGCGCCAGTCCGATGGCATACTCATCAATCGCACCTACGCCCTCCTTCGCCCCTGCCTGCCAAGCCTTGGCGGGCAGGGAGGCTTCGGCGGGCAAGCGCTCGTTGGGCTGGATACAGTTCATATTAGCCACCTCGAAGTGAGCGTCAGGGAAGGCAAGTACACGGTGCTGCGCGTCACGCGGGCGGGGCAGCCTACAGAGGTTTTCCGCCTCACACGCAGCGCCCGTTACGAGTTGTTGTGGGAGAATGAAAACCTCGCTTCGCTACAACCCACGATGTACATGAATTTTTACGGCTCCAAGCGCATGGTGCTGAATGGCAGCGATGCTTCGATGGATTTTCGCCGCAAGCGGCAGAAGGCGGCAAATGTTGGGTTTGAAAAACCTGCGACTGGCCTAACCTTGAACGGTGCCCATTTCGTGTCGGCCCGCTGATTTGATTTTGTGTGGAGTTGAAACGTGCCCTTTTCCGCACTTCGCGAAAATCCACTTTTTGCGAAATTTGCTCTCCATGACACGACGCTCCAGAATTTTGCAAGAGGTCTATTGATCGGCGTTGTGTCATCGGGACTCATTTCGTCAGTACATCGCAATGGCCAAATGACACAATGACGACCAATGACGCGCTACCTTCGCCCTCCTTTTGCAACATCCACCAACTCATGCGCGACATCACTGACCTAATGGGTCGAATATTCCTCTCCGCAATATTCATTTTTGAAGCCATAGACTCCACGCTCTATTTCGGTAAAACCCAACAGATTATGACCCAACATGGCCTGACTTGGAATCAGGACATGCTTCTCTACGGAGCCATTTTCCTGCTCTACCTCGGCGGCATCTTGGTACTGCTTGGCTACCGATCTACTTTGGGTGCCATCCTACTTTTGATTTACTGGGCACCTGTCACATTTATCGTACACGACTTCTGGAACAGCCCGCAGGAAGACCTCCGGCTCGAGAGCATCTTGTTTATGAAAAATATGGCCATCATCGGCGGCTTACTCATGCTCGTGGGCAAGGGAAGTGGTCGGTACAGCATGAGGCGGCTTCTGGCTACGACGCGGGTGAGGTGAAAGCATTGTCATTTCGTCATTGGGGTCATTCGGCTTGCTGACGAAATACCACGATGACAAAATGACAACACCTCACCTCGGTACTGCCTTCAACTGCTCCTCAATTTCTCTGACCCTCACCTGCTTGATGGAATCCACCAATTTTTGCATCCCAGCGTAACGGATGTGGGTGCAGTGGGTGTCCAACTCAAATGTAGCAAGGCGGATTTGTTCCGTCGCAGCAGAGTCGATATGCTGGCGTGTATCCGCGTCGAGCGGGGTGTTGGGGCTGCCGCAGGAGCAAAATGCAAGGGGCAAAAGGCAAAGAGCAAGTTGAGCGAAGCGAAATCCCGATAGCAGAGCGTGTCGGGAGTGCAAAAAGCGGAAGGTGTATTTCATTATCACAGCGAAATGTTGCCGTCATTGGTCATTTCGTCAGCCCTATGCAGCAATGATGGAATGAC
>JAYSUY010000294.1:0-1972 GCA_043718855.1 Saprospiraceae bacterium
TGTCGTCGTGGCGTTGTGTGAAATTTTTAAAAATTACTGCATATATGGCGGGTAAAAATGACGCAATGACAAAAATGACAAACGATTACCGCCTCACCCAATACTCCCACGGTGCGGGCTGCGGCTGCAAAATTGCACCGAAAGTACTCGACAGCATCCTGAAAACCAGCAGTTTGCAGCAGCACTTCCCTTCCCTGCTGGTGGGCAACGAGGAGCGCGACGACGCGGCGGTGTTCGACCTCGGCGACGGCACCGCATTAGTGAGTACCACCGATTTTTTCATGCCCATCGTGGACGACGCGGAGGATTTCGGACGCATTGCTTCGGTAAACGCCATCAGCGACGTGTACGCCATGGGCGGCAAGCCGCTGGTGGCTATCGCCATACTCGGCTGGCCCATCAACACGCTGCCGCCGGAGGTGGCCAATGCGGTGATCGAAGGCAGCCGCAAGGCTTGCGCGGAGGCAGGCATCCCGCTGGCTGGCGGCCACAGCATCGATAGCCCGGAGCCGATTTTCGGCCTCGCGGTGACGGGCAGGGTGGACATTTCAAATTTGAAGAAAAATGGCGGAGCCACGCCCGGAGCGCAGTTGTTCCTCACCAAGCCGCTGGGCGTGGGCATACTCACCACCGCGCAAAAAAAAGGGCTGCTGAAGCCTGAGCATCAGCACATTGCACCCAACAGCATGAAAAAATTGAACAGGGTGGGGGAGCGGTTTGGCCAGTTGGACTATGTGCAGGCGATGACTGACGTGACGGGCTTCGGGCTGCTGGGCCACCTCTCGGAGATGTGCGAGGCGAGCCAAACGAGCGCTGTCGTCCACTTCGATCAGGTGCCGACAATCGACCGCAACATCCTCGATTTTTATTTAGAAAACAAGTGCGTACCCGGCGGCACGGCGCGCAACTGGGACAGTTATGGCCACAAAATCGCGGGCGCAGATGCTCACCAGCGCAACATCTTGGCCGATCCGCAAACCAGTGGCGGTCTGCTGGTGGCCATACGGCCCGGCCACGAGGCTGATTTTCAAGCGGTTGCAGCAGCCGAAGGTTTCGCCCTGGAGTCGTTCGGGTTTATGGTGGAGCAGCAGCCGATGGCGATTACGGTGGTATAGAACGATGAACTAGGAAGTATGAACTATGAACCGCGCATCTCATAGTTCATAGTTCATACTTCATCATTTCATAGAAAGGTCCACCAGTCCGTGCTGTATGGCGTACACCACCAGCCCTGCTGCGTTGCGGCAGTTGAGTTTGCTCAGCAGGTTGTTGCGGTGGCCTTCGGCGGTGCGGGCGCTGATGTAAAGTTTTTCTCCGATTTCTTGGGTTGTCAATTCCTCACAGATGAGTTGCAGTACCTCGCGCTCGCGGGCGGTGAGTTCCATTTCCATCTCTGTGGGCTTGGGGGGAGCCTTGTCTGTCATGCTTTCGTGGATGACGTTCATCACCATCGCGTTGTAGTAGAAACCGCGCTCGCGCACTTGCCGTATGGTTTCCACCACCTCCTCCGGGTGGGCATTTTTGCCGAGATAACTGGCGGCCCCAATCTCGATCATGTTGAGGATGAACGGCTTACTGATGTGTGAAGACAGGATGACGATCTGGATGGAAGGGAACTGCTCGCGGATGATTTTGGCGGCCTCAATGCCGCTCATCACGGGCATTTTCAGGTCGAGCAGTAGTACATCGGGTGGGTCGGTGGCCGCACGAATTTTGGCGAGCAGGTCTTCGCCGTTTTCGGCTTCGAACTGCACGTGCAGGTCGTCGTAGTCTTCCAAAATGAGGCGCATCCCCCGGCGGAAGAGCGCCTCGTCGTCAGCAATGGCGATGTTGATCATGTACTCAGGAGTTATGAGTTATGAGTTATGAGTTATGAGTTAGGCGGTGACTTGGCCTGAAATAAGCTGACCGCAAAATCAACTTAGATCATGACAAAAACAGGGATTACAGATCGCGGGCTTCGGCAGCGTCG
>JAYSUY010000295.1:0-16146 GCA_043718855.1 Saprospiraceae bacterium
GTAGGAAGTGAGGGTGGTCTTGTAGGTGTTGGTACCCACTATGGCCGCCTCGTCGCCCCAGGGCAAAATGTACGGAGCGTCCTCGTTGCACACCACCGTAGCCGGGAAGTTGGTCGGCGCGATGGGCTGCACGTTGATGATCCGGCACTTCTGCGGGCCGTCGTTGCAGGAGTTGTCGGCATCCACGCAGATCTCGACGTTGCCCGTCACCCCTGTCGGAAAGGTGATGTCCACGATCCGGCCTTCGGGAGCGTCGAACTCTGCGGGCGAAAACTGCCCGTTGAACGTCACTCCGGCAGTCGTGCTGCTCCACGTGTACGTCCCCGCACCGGTTACGTTCGGTACTTGGTACGGTACCGTCGCCCCAGGACAAACCAGACCAGGTCCCGCTATCGGGCTGATCGGACCAACCGGGGGAGCTTGGACGGCCGACGGAGGAGAGACCGTGATGGTAATATCGCATTCGTCGCCGGAAAAACCGTCGATCAGCAAAAAGTAGTTGGTGCCGATCACCATCGTGACCGCTATCGTAGTAGTCTGGTTGCCGCAACCCGCACAACCGCCATTACAGGCGAGGGGCGCGGTGTTGCAGTTTTCGTAAAGCGCAACTTGCACCCCGTTGCCACCAGTACAGTTAGAAGGTATAATGCTGAACGTGGCGGAAGACGCGCCAGCGATGAAGCCCAGCCACTGGTCGTTCTGGATCATGCTGCAAAAGCCGCCTGGGGGGATACCGTTGCCAGCATATCCGGCAGTGCTTCCCATGTACCCTGCAAAATCGCAGTAGATGCAGGCTTCAGGGCAGCTCTCTGCCGGGGGGATGTCGGAGGGCGGGCCGCCGCAGTCGCCAGCGGCTTGGGCCTGTGCGAAATAGGCCACGAAACTCAGCAGCCAGATAAGGAGTAGTCTTGTCACCATGAGTGGGTTCACTTTTATGTGTTTCAGTAAAAAAGTTTGGAAGGTCAAAATGCTGCGCCTAAGCGTCACCTTGGACCTTGTTCAAAGTATGTTGATTGCAAAAATTTGATTAGAAAACTACAATAGGCCCAGGGATGAGGGCATGCAAAGGAATAAAAAATTTAATTCGGTCAGATCATTTCACTCAGGCTTTAACTGTCTGTGAGCGACCGAGACTGCCGATGTTTCTTGTCGATGTTTGAGGGGTGTCAATTGTGTGTTTTTCTATGCGTTATTTCTATGTAAAAAATAGCGCAGTTTTTTTGTGTTGATATTTTCCTGATTTTCAGGTCTTTGGGTACAATGCAAAGCACCCGCAACTCAAATATTTTTGCGCCTCAATCTTACCGAAGTACAGTAAGGTCTCCGAAAAAGACCTCTGATTTTCCATCTACAAAATGCACTTGTGCGCGCCACACATAGACCCCTGGCAGCACATCTTCGCCGCCGGCCTTACCGTTCCAGCCCTGTGCCGGGTCGTTTGGCTGAAAATTCAAGCGGCTAAATAATTCACTCCCCCAACGATCAAAAATTTGGAACAACTCCACGGCTGCCACATCATCGCCGCCATAGATTAGGGCTGTGCTATTTTCGCTGCTTTGCGGAGAAATAATATTTGGGACAAAAATGTGGCGGTCGCGGCTGACAAATACCCACACCAAATCTTGCCCCTTGCACCCGGCAGTATCCGTCACCTCCACGGCCACCTGTATCGAGTTGAGCGGCGAAAAATGTTGGAATGGCGTACCCACCGAAGCGGTGTCGAGCAGTGGTTTCCACACAATGGATTTTAGGGCCGAGAGTGGGTGAGACAAGTCTGCGCCCAGCGTCACCGAGTCGCCCAGATGCACCGACACATTAGGCCCCAGTTCCGCCACTACTGGGGGTGGCTGCGGCACCAGCAGCGTGTCAGAAGTCCATTCACAGCCGCTCGCATCTTGCAGGGTCACAGTGTAGGGGCCGGGTGTCAGTGAGCCGAAAACAATTTTGGTGCTGAAGGCCCCGCCATTGAGTGCGAAGAGTACGGGTGGCTCGCCAATCAAAACAGAATCTACTGAAACAGAGCCTGTTCTGTCGCCAAAACATCGAACGCCTTTTGTGCTGAAACTGGCTTTTGGCCGCTGGGCAGCCAAGTCCACCTCCACCGAGTCTGCTGCTGTACACCCAAAAGCATCGGTGACCAAAAGCGTGTAGAGGCCCGAATCCTGCACAAAAATCTGTGGCGAAATGCCTATGACGCTGCCTTTCATCAGCCAAGTGAACACCACATTGGCTGTCGTACTGCTTCCTTCCAACAGCGCGGAAAGTTGGTCGCAGTTCAGTGCCTTGTTCTCGCCAGCATCCACATCGGGTGGGCGATTGATTCGCACCAGCACTTCCTCAGCATCGCTGGGGCAGGGCGCGGCAGAAGTCACCTCGTAGCGAAACCGGTAAGTGCCAGCCGCTTGGCCAACGGTTTGGAAGGTGCCTGTAGTGGCATCCAGGCTGCCGGGCAGCGCGGGCGGTGTCGATATATCTGTCCATGTGCCGCCAAAGTCCGCATCGGTCAGCAAGTTGATGAGTTGGAAAGGGAACCCCGTCCCTTCGCAGAGATCGAGTATGCCGTTGGGTGTACCTGCCTGGAGTGGGCGGTTCACTGTCACCGTCGCCGCATCCATCAGCGGCACTGCACACACTGGGCTGCTGGCATCTTCCACCGACACCAACTGGTAAGTAGTGGTGACTCCGGGGGTAGGCATCAGTGTGATCACCTGAGGGCCGGTGATGGGCAGTTCGAGCAGCGTAGTGCCATCGGTATAGGTCAGTTTCAGGGGGAATGCACCTATGCCGCTGAGTGACAGCACCACCGGGTCGCCCAGACAGATCGTGTCGGTACCGCTAATGTCCACCATGGGCAGGTTTTTCCAAAAAACGGGTACACCAGGTGTCACAGAGAGGCACTTGTCGGCCAAAATGACTGAGCCGCCCGAGCCGCTGCCCGCTATGGCCGAGATATAATACACCGTGTTGATCTGGTAATTGGGCTGGAAAGGGAAAATCGGCTGGTTGCTCCGGGCCAAGATGTTTCCCACCAAACTGCCTGCCTGATCGTGCAGAATGAACTCCACCACATCGTCAGCATCCAGCATCGGGTTGTTGTTCCAAGTGGCTGACACTGGCTCGCCCGCGCAGTAAGTTGTGGGTGGCACCACCTGCATCGTGCCAGCATCCGTGATGCACACACAGTTGTGAGAGCCAAAAGTTTCGGGGCTTCGGCAGCCGTTGGCATCCACCACAGCAAACAGGTAGGGCGCATTGGTAGCAAACTCCACCGACTCAAAATTTGCTCCTGTGAACGTGCCGCCGATGCCCGAAATGGTGTATGGCGCATCGCCGCTCGTCATGTCGAATTGCAGGAAAAAGCCCGAGTTCGTGCTGTTGCACATTTCCACAAAGTTGGAAAAATTGGGCAGCGCACGGAACAGTACCGTGACCGCGTCGGTGGCTGTGCAAGCCGCGTTTTGCTCCGTCCAGCCCAATGTATAGGTGCCAGGAGATGACACTTGCACACCCGATTTGGGGTCGTTGGGGGAAGAAAACACCGCCGTACCCGGCCCGCTCACCACAGACCATTGTCCTGCATAATTTCCCTTAATTGCTTGCAAAACAAGTTCTTGTCCACAAACTGCGGTGTCCTTGCCCGCATACGGCACAGGTTTTTGGTAAAAAACCACAGGCTGCCCCACCGCTACCGAAAAGCAAGGGTCGAGCGGATTGGGCAAGCCGTTCATGGAATTGCCCACCATGCGGGATATGTAGTAAATCTTGCCGTATTCCATACCCGGCAGGAAGCCGAATGCCCCGGAAGTATTTTGGGCCAATACTTTGCCGAGCGTAGGGCCGCTACCATCGTGCAGCGCAAAACCGGTCACGTCGTCAGGGTCAGGCATCAAGTCGGTGTTGCCCTGTGCTTGGGCCTGCGCATCTGCGCAAACAGCCAGTATCTGGCTCGACATGGTGCCAGCATCGGAGGTGCAGCTGCAATCGTATGCTCCCATAACAGGCGACATCGTGCAGCCGTTGGCATCGGTCACTGCGAATGTGAAGGTTTGGCCATTGGCAAATGACATGGACGTGAAAGTGTTGCCCGGCAACGGGGTGCCGTTCACGGTATAAGGCGGGGTTCCGTTGGCCAGCGTCAGCACCACCACATAGTTCTGATTGGGCGCATCGCAAGTGCGGGTCAGATTGGCCAGTGCTGGCAGCGGATGTATGCGAATGCCCACCACGTCTTGCCCGATGCAGCCACTGGTATCCAGCACCGTCCAAGTCAGTTGGTACAGGCCCGATGAGTCAGCCTGAGCGAGGGCGGTGGGGCTTTTCGGGTTGCTGAGCAGGAGTTTGGCGGCGGGTGGCACGAGCGTCACGGCCCATTGGCCGGGGCCGTTGGCACTGAGGGATACCGTTTTGCCGCAGGAAGATTGGTCCAACCCAGCGTTGGCTATGGGGTTTTTGTAAAACGCCACCGGCTGGGTGTTGGAGATGCCGTAGCAAGGGTCGTCGGGATCAGGTAAGCCGTTCAAGTTGTTGCCCACCAAGTGCGTGATGTAGTAGTGCGTCCCGTAATTCATGCCGGCTTGGAGGCCAAAAACGCCGCTCGCATTTTGCGCAAAAATGGTCCCGAACGTGGCCGAGGTGTCGCTGTGCAGGAGGAATATCGACAGGTCGTTTGGGTCGGTGACAGCCCCAGTCAGTGTGGCCGTTGCCATGCCGCCTTCGCAGACGGCCAATAACTGGCTGCCCAGTTGGCCTGCCTTCGAGATGCAGTTGCAGTCGTAATTTCCTTTAATTTTTGTTGATTTACAGCCGTTTGCATCCGTCAGCACAAACTCGTAGGGCACACTGTTGGGGATCGGGTTGGACGTAAAAACGCCACCAGTCACCGTGCCACCTGTTGCGCTGAACGGTGCAGCACCGCCCGTCACAGGGAACGACACGGTGTAGTTCAGGTCGGCAGCATCGCAGCTGCGCGTCACTTGGCCCAGCACAGGCGGGGTGCCAGTGCGGATGTTGAGGCAGCCCTGCGGGCTGATGCCGCAGTCGTTCTGTGCGTCGGCGCACACCGAGCCAATGCCCACTGGACCGTCCCACACCACTTTCACCTGAGTGGTGCCTTGCCCGCTCAGCAATTGGCCGCCACTCAGCGTCCAGTTGTACCCGGCGGCTCCGCTGATCGGAGAGAGGGCGTAGGTGAAGGTATCGAGGCGACACACGGTGGTATCGCCGCTGAGTACGGGGGGGGCAGGCAATTCAGACAGGGCTACGTTGATACAGCCTGCTGGGCTGGTGCCACAATTGTTGGTTACTTTCACACACAGCTGGGCGGTGGGCGCATTGCCCCAGCTGATGCTGACACTCGGTGTGCCTTGCCCGGAGGTGATGGTGTGCGGTGCGGTCACCGTCCACTCATAGTTGCTGGCTCCTGTGAAGGGCGGGATTTGGTAGGTTTCGGGGGTTTCGCGGCAAGCACTGGCCGGACCTTGTAGCACTTGGGCGGGCGGGGCTACCACTCCGGTTTGCACGGTGCGGCACCGAGGGGTGCTGAGGTTGCCGCAAGAGTCGGCAGCGGTGACGCAGATGGCGCTGGCTGTCGGGCTGTTCCAAAGCAAGACGATGCTCGTGTCGCCCTGTCCACTCGTGATGCTTGCGCCGGGCGGCACGAGCCAGTTGTAGGTCGTCGCACCCGGCACCGAAGTGATGCTGTAAGTGGCGGTTTGACCGAGGCAGAGTATGCTCAGCCCGATGATGGGGCCGGGTGCAGGGGGCGGCACGTTGCGCTTGATCACCGTTACGCTGAGCGAGTCGCAGCACTGGGCTCCAGTGGTGTCGGTGCGGCACACCTTCAGTTGGTAAAGTCCGGGCTTGCCCGCTACTGCACGGAGGCTGTCAGTGGAGCCGATGAGTTGACCGCCATTTTTGACCGTCCAGTGGTAGCTGATGTCGGGGCCGATACTCGAACCGTTGCCCAGCAGCAGCACAGTGGGGCGGTTGCATTCCAGCGTGTCGGGGGGGGCGATTTGTACATCCACATCCAGCACATTTAAGGTCAGTACCACAGTGCTGTCGCAGCCCGCTTGGCTTTTAAAAGTTTTAAAAAATACCCCCGATGTGCAGTTTTGCCCAAAACCGGGCGTACTGGAGCATTCGCCTTGACAGATGGTTTCCAGCACCTGCACGGTATCGGGCATCTGGATATTAAGGAGGATTGTAGCCGTGTAGGCACAGCCGTTTTGCGACAGCGTATCGGTGTAAGTACCTGATTTACATAGTGTATCTCCTCCAAAAATGTAACAGTCGGGGAAACAGATGACGACTGTGTCGGTTGTGTTGGGAGGCACAGGCTGTATGTTTACGTTCACACAATTGGCTGTGAGGTCGCCGCAAAATGGGGGGGAGGTGGAGCTGAGCGAGGTGGCGAGTTGCTGCACGGTCAGGGTGCCGTTGGGCGGCGGGACTTGGGCTGCTTGTGCAGCAAGGTACGATAGCCCACAGAGGGTGTAGTTGCCTGCGGGGAGTTTGCTCAGGTCAGGTGCAGCGATGTAGGAAAGTATGGTACCGCCGTTGCCCGCCAAGACGTATCGATAGGTGTACTGCGGGTTTGGAGGAGCTGTTTGCCCTGCTGCGTAGGTAGGAGGTAGATTTAGGTTCAGCGTATCCGTCCCTTCGCAAGCCACGATATCAGGTTGCAGTAAGTTGCCCGCATCGGCTAAGCAGGTGAGGCAGGAAACGCCTATAGGGTCGCAAAAAATGATCTGGTAATCGTAGAACGCGCCCATGTCGTTCTCCTGCGCATCAATCACGGTAAGCGTCCATGTGCCATTCACGGGGCCGGTGTTAAGGTTGTCCAAGCACCCAAAGTAGGGGTGATAACTGCCGCTGTAGGTGCCAAGTGTACCCCAAGGGTCGCTATTGTCCCACTTGGGCGAAAAGCCCGGATCGGGGTCTGGCACGTCGCCGCATTGCAGGAAAGTGACGTTCCAAGTGGTGAATGTAGTGGGTGCCCAAAAGCCCTCTGGGCCGATCAATGTGACGGATTGTCCCGCTGGGTTGGTCAGTTTGACGGTCAGATCTCCGATGTACTCATGGTCGAAATTGAGGATCACTCCGCAGACCCCCTGCCCGTTTTGACCGAGCGTGGGGTTGGCGGCGTTGGTCACTTGCAGCAACAGATCGACTGTCTCGTTATCGGTGATTTCCTGCGGGCAATTGCTGCATCCACAAGTTTGGGCAATGAGTTGGGAAAGAGGAAAAAACACATCACAAACCGAAGCAAAAACGAGGACGGAAAAGATGCGAGATGCTGCGCGAGGGGGTAAGAACCGAGCCATGAAGCCGTTTGATTGAACTGGTGCCACTCACCCAGCTGATGGATATGGCTGGAGGCGAGATGAAAGTAGTGTTGTGTTTTTTGCCCAAAAAACCTCGAACTGGCCGGGTTTTGGGTCAACGAAGGTACTGGAACGACCTGATATTTGTAAAAAATATACCGAACCGGAGTTTTGCCGTCAACCTTTTAATTCGTTTCGGACTTTTGCGCTGATATGAGAAGTACGCGAGTTTTGTTTTTCACGATCTTGTTTTTTGGGTGCGGGGAGATTTCCCTACTCGCCCAAACGCTGCCCAACGATCCCCTCTTCGCTCAGCAGTGGCACCACCGGAACAACGGGGTGCCAGGTGGCCTCCCGAACGCCGACTTAGATTCCGATCTGGCTTGGACATTCGCTACAGGCGGCCTCACTCCGGCAGGCGATACCATCGTAGTGGCGGTGATTGATGGAGGCATCGACCAGTTGCACCCCGATTTGGTGGCCAACCTCTGGCGCAACTGGGCCGAAATCCCCAACGATGGCATCGACAACGATCAGAATGGCTACATCGATGATGTGCGCGGCTGGAACGTGCTGAAAAACAGCGACGAGATCGGTGGCTTGAGCGCGGCGCACGGCACCCCAGTGAGCGGCATCATCGGCGCACAAGGCAACAACGGTATCGGAGGAAGTGGGGTGAACTGGAAAGTGAAGATCATGTTCGTCGCCACCGGTGGCACAGTGGCCGACGTGCTGGCGGCCTACGAGTACATCTGGCAAGCCCGTCGCCGTTACAACCGTACGGGTGGCAAGCAGGGCGCGTTCGTGGTGGCCGTCAACAACTCCTTCGGCACCAACTTGGGCGTGCCTGCTCAGGCACCGCTCTGGTGCGCGGCGTTCGATTCTCTGGGCCAAGCGGGCATCCTCTCGGTGGCCGCTACGGCCAATTCGCCGATTGACGTAGACGTGCTGGGCGACCTGCCCACTACCTGCCCCAGCGACTACCTGATCAGTGTGACGAGCCTTGCCCGCACAGACAAAAAAGCCCTCAACGCGGCTTGGGGCAAGCAGCACATCGACCTCGGCGCGTATGGCGACGGGGTGTTTTCTACTGCTTCGGTGGGCAGTTATGGCACGTTCAGCGGCACCTCATTTGCCGCACCGATGGTGAGCGGAGCAGTGGCCCTGCTCTACTCGGCATCCTGTCCCAGATTGATTGCCGAAGCGCAAATCAACCCTGCTACCGCCGCCCTGCGCGTCAAAAAATGGTTGCTGGAAAGCGTTTCGCCCAACCCCTCCCTGCTGGGCATCACCCTCAGCGGCGGGCGGCTCAACTTGGCCTCTCTGCTCGAAGCCTACCAAGATGGATGCCCGAAATGCCCTGCGCCATTCGCTCTCGAAGCGGCTCTGCCGGATGTCAGCCCAGTGGTTCTTTTGTGGAAACAAGTGCCTGACAACCAAAACACAAGACTCCGCTGGCGCGAAGTCGGCACTGTCGAATGGAAGCAAGAAACAGGGGTGAAAAGCCCGTTTTTACTCTCCAGCCTCAAGCCTTGCACGGACTACGAATTTGCAGTGAAGGCCTTCTGCGGCCCTGCATCGGAGAGCGACTGGTCGCCCGCCAAAGCGTTCCGAAGCAGCGGATGCTGTGTGCCGCCCACTAAACTTCAGCCCAGTTTTACACAGCCGACATCGGTCGATCTGGTGTGGACGCAGGTACCCACCGCCGCTGGCTATCGCCTCCGGTTTCGCCCGCAAGGCAGTGCCAACTGGACATTTTTAGTGTTTGAAACCCACCAAGGGAAAATTGAAAACCTCAAGCCCTGCACCAACTTTGAGGTGGCTGTGCAGACACTGTGCGATGCGCTCGGCGGGTCAGATTTTAGCGAGCCATTTTTTTTCAAAACCAGTGGCTGCGGCTCCTGTACGGAGGCTGCCTACTGCCCATCCAAGTCCGAACACGCCGACGATGAGTGGATCGCTGCTGTGCAGATCGACAGTTGGAGCCATATTTCTGGAATCGGTGGTGCAGGATATCAAAATTTTACCAACTCATCGGCTGAACCGCTTCAGTTGTTCTCCGGTATTAACAGGTCAGTGACGGTCACGCCAGGTTTTGTGGGCCAACCGTTCAAGGAGATGTTCCGCATTTTTGTGGATTTCAATGCCGATGGCGATTTTGATGACGCAAACGAACTGGCTTTCGACCCCGGATTTGCGCACAACGGCCCCATGAGCGGCATGCTCGTAGTGCCTCCGTTCAACACTTCCGGCTTGGTGCGGATGCGGGTGATGATGAAGTTTGCCAACGCTGTCAGCGGCTTGCCCAAACCTTGCGAGATATTCGGCTTTGGCCAAGTGGAAGATTACTGTGTGGAATTACGACCAGGCGGAGCCTCGCCTGTTGACGATTTTTCTGAAAAACTGGGCGTGTTCAGCGCATTTCCGCAACCAGCAACGCAGCAGGTCACGCTGCTTTTTCCGTTCGGTATCGCGCCCGACGCAGGAAGCCTACAGATTTGGGATGCCATTGGGCGAGCCGTGTCCGTTGAGGTGAGCAGTACGGCAGACGGGACGGTTAATATCAACACATCCAATTGGTCATCAGGAATTTACCAAGTTCGGGCAGTAGCAACTGGTCGTATTTTTCAGGGGAAAATTGTGGTATTGAAGGAGTGATGAACCTCAAAAAGAAGAATGACTTCAATCACAAATGACTGAATGGCCCCTCCTTCGCACTTCGTGCTGCGGTGGGTAAAAATGACAAAAATGGCAACTATTTAGCACCCTGCTTAACTCCGCAGGATGGGACAACGGATGAAACGGATCGAACGGATTTCAGCGGATTACCCTGTTTTTGAATTTAGATGTACTCAAAAAAATCAAAAAATCTGCTAAAATCCGTTCGATCCGTTTCATCCGTTCTCCCATCTTAAACAGTTAACAAAAATGACAAAATTTGCTCCAGCTGTATTTTGGCTCTTGTTGATCACAGTACTCTCCACACTACCCAACCCGCAGTTGCCGGGCTTCAAACTGTTGGCTGCCGACAAGTTGGTTCATGCCATCGTGTACGGAGTGCTGGCATGGTTGCTGCTGCGCGGCTGGTCGCGCTTTTCCCAGCAGCCAGCCCGATGGCGCGAACGAGCGGTGGCCTTTTGCTTGGCTACCGCTTACGGGGTGCTGATGGAGTGGGTGCAGTACGCGTTCATCCTCGGCCGATTTTATGAGTTCGACGATATGCTGGCCAATGCTTTCGGTGCAGCACTTGGAGTGCTGGTATTCCGCTCAAAAAATAGTTTGGGCTAAGCGGCGACAAACAAGTTGGCCTTGGCTGACAACACATGCATCACATTTTGCGTCTGCTGCTACACCAGTTGTTTCATCCACTAAGTACCACGACACAAATGTCTCGCAAAGGCGCAGAGGCGCAAAGTTTTGATTTTGAATATTTTGCGCCTTTTTGAGATAGCCTAAACTAATTTTAGCGAGCCACTTATGTTCCGAATCTACCTGCTCATTCCGCTGTTTTTTGCTGCTTGCCGACCTGATCCGCCAGCACAAATCCCGCTGCCCACCCGCATCTGTATCGAAACGCAGCACCACCAACAGCCCATCACAGAGGCAACCGTGTACATCAAGTACAACGCGGACTCGTTCCCGGGCTACAACCAACCAGCGGGTTATTTCGATGCCTCATTTAGCGTAGGCCCCGATGCTCGTGGCTGTATCGAGCCTGTTCCCGAAGGCCACCACTGGCTGATTGCACGGGGGAAAGACCGGCTTTATGTGGAGTATCCGCACGATGTGATCGGTAGCCTTCCGATCATCATATCTCTGGATGGCCAAGCTAAGTTGGATACCGTGCTGTATGTGACAGAGAAGCACTAAAATTCAGCAGCAGTTTTTTTTAGAAAAATTTTCCCCTACCCCCTTTTATTTTTGGGCGACACGGCTACCTTTGCCCCCGCTTTTAAAAGCAAGTTGTCTCATTAGCTCAGTTGGTTAGAGCGGCGGACTGTTAATCCGTAGGTCCAAGGTTCAAGTCCTTGATGGGACGCAACACATGAGTCACCCCGATTTCGGGGTGGCTCATGTCATTTTTGGGGAAAAGCAAGGTGCGCTGCTGCACCATTCATCATTCACCATTCCAGTTATGAGTCTTCTTGCCGTTGGTACCGTCGCTTTTGACGACATCGAAACGCCCTTTGGCCGCGCCGAAAAAGTTGTGGGTGGCGCCTGCACCTACATTGCGCTGGCCGCTTCGTATTTCACTTCGCCGGTACAAGTCGTGTCGGTGGTGGGTGACGATTTCCCTACAGAAACTTTGGACTACCTGAAAGCGCGTGGAGCAGACCTCGAAGGGCTACAAATCCGCCAGGGTGAAAAATCTTTTTTCTGGGCGGGCAAATACCACAGCAACATGAATGGCCGCGACACGCTGGATACTCAACTCAACGTGCTGGCCACTTTCGACCCCGTGCTTCCAGCATCGTACCGCAACACGCAATTCCTCATGCTCGGCAACCTCACTCCTCAGGTGCAGATGCGGGTAATCGAGCAGATGGAGACGAAACCCAAGATGATTGCGCTGGATACCATGAATTTTTGGATGGATATCGCGCTGGACGACCTGCTCCGGGTGATTCGAAAAATAGATGTGTTGATCATCAACGATGAAGAGGCCCGCCAACTCTCCGGCGAGTACTCGCTGCTCAAAGCCGCCAAGATCATACACGACATGGGGCCTAAAAATCTGGTGATCAAAAAAGGTGAGCATGGCGCATTGCTTTTTCACTCCGGGCAGATGTTCTACGCCCCTGCGCTCCCGTTGGCTGAAGTAATCGATCCGACCGGCGCAGGCGACACTTTCGCGGGCGGCTTTATGGGCTGGATTGCAAAAACGGGCGACACCTCGTTCGACAACATGAAGCGGGCCGTTATCTACGGCTCTGCAATGGCCTCATTTTGTGTTGAAAAATTCAGCATTGAGCGGCTGCAAGAACTAACCCCGGAAATGATCGAAGACCGCGTGGCGCAGTTTGCGGAACTGGTCAGGTTTTGATTTTTTCCCGACATGGGCTGATTTTTCGTAGATTTCACGAATTTTTCACACGCTTTCCTGCCGCTTTTGCGAGCTTGGGGTAGTTCCTTTGGGGGCTAAAATCGCACAGAGCAACTATTTTTCGGAAAAAACGTCTGCACCATCAGGAAGGCATTTTTTTGCACTGGCCACTAAAATTGCTCACCCACCCATTCACATCTCTTACCGCATCACCCTCCCACCTACTTCCATGAAAGGCATTATCCTCGCCGGTGGACTCGGCACCCGGCTTTACCCCCTGACCCTCGCCGTGAGCAAGCAGCTCATGCCGGTCTATGACAAACCGATGATCTACTTCCCGCTCTCCACGCTCATGCTGGCGGGCATCCGCGATGTACTCATCATCTCCACGCCTTACGATCTGCCCAAATTCCGCCACCTTTTCGGCGATGGAGAGGAGCTGGGCATGAACTTCTCGTACATAGAGCAGCCTGATCCCAACGGACTGGCCCAAGCCTTCGTGCTCGGTGCGCCGTTCATCGGATCAGACTCAGCGGCGCTCATTTTGGGCGATAATATTTTCTATGGCGCGGGCTTGGGCGAAATGGTGCGCTCTTGCGCACAGCCAGAGGGCGGCATCATCTTCGCCTACCAAGTGGCCGACCCGGAGCGCTACGGCGTGGTGGAATTCGACAAAAACTTCACCGCCCGCAGCATCGAAGAAAAGCCCGTTCAGCCCAAAAGCCACTACGCGGTGCCAGGGCTTTATTTCTACGACAACTCGGTGGTACAAATCGCCCGCGACCTGAAACCCAGTCCGCGTGGTGAGTACGAAATCACGGACGTGAACCGCATTTACCTCGAACAAGGCCGCTTGCAAGTGCGCGTGATGGGGCGCGGCTACGCTTGGCTCGACACTGGCACCCACCAGAGCCTGATGCAAGCGGGGCAGTTCATCCAGACCATCGAAGAGCGGCAGGGCCTGAAAATCGGCTGCATCGAGGAGATTGCTTGGGAGATGGGCTTCATCGGCGACGAAGATTTGGAACGCCTGGGACAGAAGTACATCAAGAGCGGCTACGGGGAGTATTTGCTGAAACTGTTGAAGTAGGCTGGTGATTGGTTGAATGGTGATTGGTTGAATGGTGATTGGTTAATCACACAGTTGCGCCCGTAAAATGACAAGACCTGCCGCGTGGCACACTTTTTTTGGATGCTCAATTGCAACCTCAAAATTCCGAAGGAAGGTACAAGTCGTGGTGCGCGCCTCGGTGTATGCCGTTTGCCATTCCCGGTGAAAAATTGGGAATGGAAAACGACACTTGCGCCTACGACTCAAACTACGACACGGATTTGCCTTCGGGATTTTTTTACGTCCAATCACCACTCCACCGTCGCCAGCCGATGCACACAAAAACTACCCTCCGCCTTTTGGCCGCAGGCTTCGCCTGTTTTTTCAGCCTGTCGGTTTCTTCCCAAAAACTCACTGCCGTGCGGGGCCGAGTCACCGATGCCCGCACGGGTGAGGGGCTGCCGAGCGCCACTGTTCGATTCGACAGCCTCGGAAAGGGCGTGATGGCCGACATAGAGGGCAACTTTTTTCTCACCTCCAAAGCGGCGGTATCCACTGTGCGAGCCTCGTATGTGGGCTACAAAACGCGAATTTTTGCGGTAAAAGGTGGCGAATCGACCGAACTGAGCATTGCGCTGGAGGAAACCACCAACGAATTGGAAGGGGTGGAAATCACTGCTAAAGCCAAACGCTACCGCAACCGCGACAACCCGGCGGTGGAACTCATGCGCCGCGCCATCGAGCACAAAGACCAGAACCGCAAGGAGCATTTCGACTCGTACAGCTACGAGAAGTACGAGAAAGTCGAGTTCGCGCTCAACAACATCACCGACAAGATGCGGCGCAGCGCAGCGTTCAGAAAGACGCAGTTCATCTTTGAAAACGCCGACACCAACACCACGACGGGCAAGGTCAACCTCCCGTTTTACCTTCGCGAAGCCCTCTCCGATGTGTACTACCGCCAGAAGCCGTCGGAGCAAAAAGAGTACATCCGCGCCGAGCAAAGCACCACGATACCGGGCTATGTGGACGACGAGGGCATCTCGAACCACATTCAGAACCTGTACCGCGAGGTGGATTTTTACCAGAACGCGGTGAACCTCGTGACCACCGATTTTGTCAGCCCGCTGGCGACGCTGGCCACGGGAATCTACCAGTTTTACATCCTCGACACGGTGCTCATAGGCAGGGACTCCTGCGCCCACCTCACGTTCAAACCCCGACAGGCCAGCGACTTGGCTTTCGAGGGCGAAATCTGGATCACGCTGGATTCGAGCCTCGCCATGCGCAAAATCGAGGCGCGGATTCCTCCCGGTATCAACCTCAACTGGGTCAACGCTTTGCAAGTGGAACAGAGCTATGATTGGGTGATGACGGCCTCCGGGCAACGCGGCTTAGTGCTGACGCGCGACGAGATTGTGATGGACTACGGCATCAGCAAGCGGGCACGGGCGCAGACGGTGCTGGCCCGCAAAACCACTTCGCGGCAGCATTATTCGCTCGATGTGCCGCTGCCCGACTCGCTGTTCCGCAACCAAGAGCGGATCATCAAACTGCCCGGTGCGAACCATCTCGACGAAGTGTTCTGGGAAAACAACCGCCACGACACGCTCGAAAAACACGAGCGCGGCGTGTACCTGATGGTGGACAGCCTCAACCACCACCGCGGTTTCTTGCGGGTGATGAATACGATGAAACTGTTCGTAGACGGCTACATCTCGCCCGGCGGAGTGGACATCGGCCCGCTGTTCACGTTCACCAGTTTCAACCCCATCGAAGGTTTCAGGCCTCGCTTCGGCGGCCGCACCAACCACAAATTCAGCCAGCGCTGGATGCTCGAAGGCTACACAGCCTACGGCACCCAAGACCTGCGCTGGAAGGGCAAGGCCCAAATCCAGTACTCGCTGAGCCGCGACCCGGTGAACCGATACCCGCTCCACCAAGTGCGGCTGTGGTACAAAGACGACATTCAGGTGCCGGGCTTCGATCTGACGAACGGCCTGTTCCTCTCCTTCCGCCGGGGGCAAAACAACCGCATGGTGTATTCCTCAACAGTGGGCGCGGAGTATTTGCGGGAGTATAAAACGGGGTTTTCATACGGTTTTTCTTTTAAAAATACCGATTTTGACCCAGCGGGTGTCCTTGATTTCAACTACTTGTTGCCAGATGGTGGCAGCTCTTCTCGCTCGCGCATCCACACCACCGAGGCGGGCATCATGCTGCGCTACGCGCCCAACGAGCAGTTTTATCAAGCCCCCGACGAGCGCGTGCAGATGCTGAACAAGCACCCGATTTTCAACCTCTGGTACACGGCTGGACTGAAAAGCCCTACCCTCGGCCAGTACAGTTACCACTCCCTACAGTTCAAGGTCCGCAAGGCATTTTACCTCTCGCCCATAGGCTGGTCGGTCGCGTTTGTAGAGGCCGGGCGCACTTTCGGGCAGGCACCTTACCCGCTGCTCAACATCCACCGCGCCAACCAGACTTACTCCTACATCACGGAGGCGTACAACCTGATGAATTTTATGGAATTCGTGAGCGACCGTCATGTGGCGCTCAACGTGTCGCACTACTTCGGCGGTTTTTTCCTCAATCGGGTGCCGCTGCTCAAATACCTGAAACTCCGCGAAGTCGTCACCTGCAAAGCCCTCTGGGGCGGTTTGGACGCGCGCAGCACACCCTCCGCCGCCAACGGCTTGCTGCTGCTGCCCTCCGACGATGCACTG
>JAYSUY010000296.1:0-5335 GCA_043718855.1 Saprospiraceae bacterium
AAAACACATTTTTCTGCTAAAAGGCTACAAATATTTCGCCGCGCTGCGGCCACCTAACCAGTTACCATTTTCTAACAAAAAACGCCCTGCCAGATGGCAAGGCGTTGAGCGAAAAGGTGCAAAACTGGCGGATGGATTCTCTGGCAAAAAATCAACGATCAACGACAATGCTGCGCACCTGCCCGCCGATGTGTACCACATACATGCCCGCTGGCAAATCACTGACTTGAACGGTGTACTGGTGTACGGGCAAGCCCAAGTTGAGGCTTTTTACCCTGCGTCCCAACACATCGCTGATGTCTACCCGGCTGAAAGGCTCGCCTATGCTTTCGATCGTGAAGTCGTTAGCAGCCGGATTGGGCGATATGCGCAGGTCGCTGTACTCCAGCGTCTCTCGTACTGGCGAAGTGGCATCGCAGGTGTTGTCCAGCCCAGCGAAGCAGTAGTCGAACAGCCCCTGCACCACATCGGGCTGAGTGATCAGCGTTTGCACATTTTGCAGGGGCGTGGCACCTGGCGTATGGATGTAGTAGTAACCCACGATCAGTTCATTCACCGCGCCAGGCAGGAGGCGGAAGGGGCCGAAGGAGGCGATGCCGACACGTTTTCCGGGCGTATTACCAGCCGTCAGTTCAGAGGCTTCGTTGGGGTTGTTGGGGTTGCCGGGGTACATGAGGCCGCCATTAGGCGCTGGATTGCCATCTTTCAGGCGTCCTGTGAGCAGGTTGTAGTATTGAAAATCAAGCAAATCGTTGGCATCGTTCAGCACGATGGTGCTGTGGAGACCCAGTTCCTCACCTTTTTCGTTGAGTGGGCCTCTGAACAAATCCATCGCCATCACGGGTATCTCGGTGCCGAAACCGTCCTCGTCGGTGGCATCGCCGTTGTAGCCGTACAGGATGTTGCGGTTGGGGATAGTGCCCATGAAATCGTCGTCGGGGTTGCCGATATCGAAGTCAGCGTACAAGCCAAAAAAGCAGGAGTCGATCGGCTCTGTTGCCCGATTGATGAGTTTGTAGCGGGCAAAAATGGCGTTGTTCAGTGGTGATGCTTGAGGCGTTTTGAAAGCAAAAAACTGTACCTGCACCTCCATTTGGATGGGGTCAAGTTTGGATGGGTGCGCTTTTAAATCGTTGAAAACAAGCCAGTTTTGTTCTTCAGGCTGGATGTTGGGTGCGCAGCCGCGAGGTTCAATGCTCGGATAATCGCCTTTGGAAGGGGTATAAAAGGCATCTTGGTCTCGATCGTAGTAATCCGCAAGGCCCGTCGAGTTGAAGGGCAGGCTGAGTGAAGGGTTGTATTGCGCAAAAAATGAGTTGCCCTGCCCAGGATAGGAGTACACTGTGGTGTTAGGGTCATCAATCACGCCGTTGTCACTGAAGTCGGCCAGGTGCTGATTGATGTCGGCACATCTGACGCTCCACACTTTGTTCAGGTCGTGTATCATAGGCAACTCGGCGGCGATACTGCCGGGCTGAAAATCTGTGCTGGCGCTCGTGGACACAGCACCCTTCAGGTTGCCGCCAGGGTCTACGCCAGCCAGCCAGATGCCGGTGTTTCGGATCAAGGTTTTTTGCGCCAAGCCCGGCTGGATGGGGATGAACTGACCTTGCTGGCCGTCGTCGAAGGCGGTGCCGTTGGTACTGATGAGGGCTTTGACGTTGTTGACTTGGACGGTGGATTGAACTGGTGTTTGGGCTGAGGCAGTGTGGAGAAGGTTGCCCAAGAGGAAGGCGAGAAGGAGTGTGCTGCGCATGAGCATAGTGCGATGGATTGAAACAGTGAACTGATGCAGCAAAGGAGCGGCAATATGCTCCTAAACGGCAAACCAAGTTTTTGCATAAATGAGGTTTCTGAGCGTGATTTTATTGACAATGAGCCAGTTAAAAGCGACTTCATTTTGGATAAAAGCGGCTTGCTTTGCAAGGCTTAAAAATTATCCACACGAGTTATCCACAATGTTGAGAAAAATAGTCAGGGTTAAATGTTTTTGAAAATCAATTACTTAGATTGTTTATCCACATCGTGTGGAAAAAAGCGGCCAATGTGGCCCTGAAAAGCCGTACTTTCGCAGACCTTTCTAACCAATTGAAACTTACTCCGTCCTTCTTGTAAAAATCCTTTTGTTTTTTGCTCCATTTCACGCTCGACCCATCAGTCGAAAAGAGAGATGTCTGTGCTAAAAAGCACCGAAAATCAACCGTCCAAACTTTTAGCAATTCAACAACTATGTCTCTCTCTGAGCCGATTCTCGCCGAAAATCCTGACCGATTTGTCATCCTCCCCATCAACTACACCGAGGTGTGGAAAATGTACAAGACCGCCGTCGCCTCCTTCTGGACTGCCGAGGAGGTGGACCTCACCCAAGACATGACGGACTGGGAGCAGAAACTCAACGACGATGAGCGGCACTTCATCAAGCACGTCCTCGCGTTTTTCGCCGCCAGCGATGGCATCGTGAACGAGAACCTCGTGCTCAACTTCATGCGCGAGGTGCAGATACCCGAAGCCCGCTGTTTTTACGGCTTTCAGGTGGCCATCGAGAACATCCACGCCGAGATGTACTCGCTGCTGATCGACTCCTACATCAAGGAGCCAAAGGAAAAAGATTTCCTTTTCCACGCCCTGCAAACCCTGCCCTGTGTGGCGAAAAAAGGCGAGTGGGCCATGCGTTGGATCGAGCAAGCACCCACGTTTGCGCACCGGCTCATCGCCTTCGCTGCGGTGGAGGGCATCTTTTTCAGCGGCTCGTTCTGCTCCATTTTCTGGCTCAAAAAGCGCGGCCTCATGCCGGGCCTCACGTTTTCCAACGAACTCATCAGCCGCGATGAAGGCCTGCACTGCGACTTCGCTTGTCTGCTCTACTCCATGCTGGAAAATAAACTTGACCCGCAGGAGGTGCGGGACATCATCACGGAAGCGGTTTCTTTTGAGAAAGAATTTGTCACCGATGCACTGCCCGTGAGCCTCATCGGCATGAATGCCGAGATGATGGGCCAGTACATCGAGTTTGTGGCCGACCGCCTGCTCATGTCGCTCGGCGTGACCAAAGTGTACGGCACCGCCAATCCGTTCTCGTGGATGGACATGATCTCCATACAGGGCAAAACCAATTTCTTTGAGAAGCGCGTGGGCGACTACGCCAAGGCGGGCGTGATGACCAAGCGCGAGGATCAGGTGTTCTCGATGGAGGCAGAGTTTTAAGGTGCCTCCCAGCCTCCCCGAAAGGGGAGAAAACTAAATTTAAATCATTGACTATGAACCGATTTGCATTTTTAATCCTCCTCTCAGTATTCTTCTCTGGATGCGAGCCTTTCGGTCAGGAGACTCCTCCGGCAGAACCTAAAATCTACTTCACTGGCTTGACCCAAGTGGACGACCAAGGACAAGCACTGGCCAGCCCCGACCCAACAGACTGGCGGCTGGACGATGTGTGGATAGCACAGGAAAAGGGGCTTTTTACCGGCACTTCACTTCCACTTTGCAGCAGTCTACCCGACAGCACGTTGGTGTATGCGGCTCCCAATCCTTGCAAAAACGTCTTCATATTCGGCCTCTCTAAGGCTCCCAGCGGCGCTATGTGGCGCGTCCGCATGGTGGATGAAAATTTCGCGCTGCTCAGAGAGCATGATGCCATGCTTGGGGTCAATCAGATCGCGATCAACACGACCGGGTTTCCTAAAGACACCGTCCGAGTGTACTATGAGATAGAAAAAGCAGGCTGCGTATGGCGGGGACACGGGGATGTTTTGGTAGAAAACTAGCGCGAAAACAAACCACTCAACTTAAACCTGCCTCCGTCATGAAATATTCCACATCATCACTCCTCGTGCTTTTGGCACTTTGCTTTGTTGGCGCAGGGTGCAAGAAAAACGAAGAAGAACTCGGCTGCGACACGAATTTTCTGGAAGCCGAAATCAATGGCAGCAAGTGGGTGGCGCCCAAGGTGACGACCCTCGAATTTGGCTACATCCGCATATTCGGCAGGACAGACGACAGCGTACCCCCATCTTTCAACTTCGATTTGCCCCGCAACATCCCTACGGGTCCTTACGACCTGACCCAAAGTTTCAGCCTGCTTTTCTACCCAGAAGGTGGCGGCATTTACTCTCCCCGGAGCGGCACACTGAACGTCACGACACACGACACCACCGCCAGAGTGCTCCGAGGTACCTTTGAGTTCGTCACCGAGCCTGCCAGTTTTGTTATCAAAAACGGCAGTTTTTGTGTAAAATATTGATTCCCAATTGCAGTCTAACAAACCCACATCATGCGCATTACACTCCTCTGCCTCCTACTGGCCACCTCCATCTCCGCCCAAACCACCATCCCCGGTACCATCAAAAGCGGCGGCCTCACCCGCGATTATGTGCTGTACAAACCCGCAGCGTACACGGGCGCAACGCCCGTGCCGCTGGTGCTTAACTTGCACGGTTACACCTCCAACAACCTTGAGCAGTTGTTCTACGGCGACTTCCGCGCCATCGCCGACACCGCCAACTTCCTCATCGTGCTGCCCAACGGCACGCTGGACGCGCAGGGCAACCGCTTCTGGAACACCTTCGGCTCCAACAGCACGGTGGACGACGTAGCCTTCATCGCCAACTTGCTCGACACCCTGCAAGCCACCTACAACATTGATAAACAGCGCATTTACAGCACGGGTATGAGCAACGGCGGCTTCCTGAGTTACTCGCTGGCCTGCGAACTCAACCAGCGCATCACGGCCATCGCCTCCGTGACGGGCAGCATGATCGAGTCCAAAGTCATTGCCTGCAAGCCTACCCGCCCTGTGCCGGTGATGGAAATACACGGTACCGCCGATGCCACCGTGCCGTACAACGGCTCACCAGTCAGCGGCTTCGTCGGCACACCCACGCTGGTGGCCATTTGGGTAAAGTTCAACAAGTGCAACATCACGCCCGTGCCGAACACGAATACGACAGATGGCTGCACGGCGGAGCGCCAACTCTACACCGGCGGCGACAAGGGCAGTACCGTGGAGCATTACAAAATCACGGGCGGCGGCCACACTTGGCCCGGCTCAGCCTTCAATGTCGGCGTGACCAATCAAGATTTCAACGCCAGCAAGGAAATCTGGCGATTCTTCCGGCAGTACCGGCTCGGTCAACTGACGGATACACAGACCCCCGAAGCCGCTGCCGCCGAGTGGTCGGCCTTCCCGAATCCGGCCCAAGATCACTTCGTGCTGCAATCCGCCGACCAACGCCCGGTGCGGCGCATTCAGGTTTTCGATGCGCTCGGCCGCTTGCAGCAGACGCTGCTACCGACTGAGGTGGGCCAGATTGTGGTAGAGACGGCGGCTTGGGCAGCA
>JAYSUY010000297.1:0-5334 GCA_043718855.1 Saprospiraceae bacterium
CCCGATCGGGGGGTGACTTATTTTGATATTGGCCGCATTGAACCGAGTAAAGACAACAAGACAATTTTCAAAACAAACACTTTGCCGCTCTCCAGCGGCAGCAATCAGCACGACGATGAAACATTTCGCCACCACACTTTTGAGCAGTTTTTCAGTTTTATTCCCTTCACTGGGCTTGAAAAAACATCTCACTGCTCTCCTCCCGATTTCGCCAAACCTTCGCAGTGTTTCAATAAACATCAATGCTGATTGTGTCGCTTCGGCAACGCCCCTGCGGGGCGGTGCCGCTTTGCGTTTTGCAAAGCGACCTATAGGAGCCTTCTTGCTGGCGTTTGCAGGGGCTACGGTCTGCCTTTCTCCGGGCCATCTTTTGGGGCAATCCGGGAACACGAATGGGTTACTTGGTCAAGAAGCAGTTGCTTCGGTGACACAGGTGCCTGTGTTTTGGGGAAGCGCGAAGACCCAACTGGATGATGTGCAGGTCATAAGAGCCGAGCACGGCCCTGCGGCCGTACTCGATAAGCAGGGTTGGGAAGCCCCTTATCGTGCTACCTCACCTGCTTCGCCGATGTACGATGGAGCATCCAGCGCCGTAACCTTTACAGGCGATGGCGATGGTGCCTGCGGGGGGGTTACCCTGAATGGCATCCAGTTTCAACACCAATCTGGTGGCAGCAACATTGCCATTACCAATGGAGGTAGTTATACACAAGCCTCTCTTGGTAGCAATTACCTGCTCGAAGCCATCATAGGTGGCTCAGCGGGCAGTGTGGTGTTCACGGTCACGGGTGCAGAAACGTACAACAACACCGAAAATACGGCTCCGTACAATTCACCGGGATCAGGCACCGGCTGGACCCCTGTGGTAGGTACCTACACGGTCAACGTCAAGGTTTACTCTGCCTCTGGAGGCACGGGTACACTGTGTACTCAGGCAACGTATGCTTTTACGATTACTGGGTGCAACAACGTCACCAACGGCGGCACCATCGGCTACGATCAATCCATAAGCATAGGCGGCAACCCTGCTGCATTTCAAAATTTAACCAGCCCTTCTGGCGGTAGTGGTACAATAGAGTACATCTGGCTCATCACCACAACAATACCTTGCCCACCAGTGGGTGACCCCGCTTGGGACGTAATTTCGGGTGCTACATCAGCGACCTACGACCCACCATCGGGTCTTACTCAGTCCACCTGCTACATGCGCTGCTCGCGCCGCGCTGGATGCACCAACTATGATGGTGAATCCAACGCGGTGACGGTGACGGTAGAGTTTTGCCCAGACAACTTGTTGCAAAACGGTAGTTTTGAATCCGGCGCGCTCTCGCCCGGCTGGACGCAGACGCTCGCTTGCGGCTCGGTAGGCAACGGCTTTCAAGTGGACGGCAACTACAACGCCTTCGTGGAAAACTGCGGCAACCCCAATTATGGTGAAATCTCCCAAACCGTGAACGGCATGGTAGCAGGTGCTACCTACACCCTGTCCTTTTATGGCGGTTCGCACGACCCCGTTAATTATGCCCACTACATGCAGTTGGAGTTCTTCAATGCGAGCAACGTATCGGTCGGGTCTTTCAACTCAGCCGAAGTCACCCGAGACGTGGACGTTCCCCCCTATGTTTTGGAGCAATACACCCTCACGGCTGTCGCTCCTCCAGGTACTTCCTACGTCAGGGTAAAAGCCCGCGCCACAGGCGACTTCCTTAAATTGGACGCGGTGTGCTTCACCGGGCCCTATTGCTCTTCCGCGCTCGTGCTGACCAAAACCGTGACGGACGTGCAGTGCAACGGTGCTTCCACTGGGGCCGTTGACCTGACGGTATCAGGTGGCAGCAGCCCCTACTCCTACCTTTGGACAACAGGCGCGACCACGCAGGACATTTCCAACCGACCTGCTGGCACCTACACCGTCACGGTGACCGATGCCAACGGTTGCACAGCCACCACCTCGGCCACTATCAACCAACAACCTGTCCTTGTGCTCACCACCTCCATCACGCACGTCGCGTGCTTGGGTGCTTCTACTGGCGCCATCAACCTGACGGTGTCGGGCGGCAAGGCGGGCTACTCCTACAACTGGGGCGCCGGTATCACAACGGAAGACCGTACCAACCTTGCGGCTGGTACTTACACCGTCACAGTGACGGATGGCTACGGGTGTACCAAAACCATTTCGGCCACGGTCACTCAGCCTACTACGGGCACCAGCATCAGCCTCACGCCTACACAGCCCGATTGCTTTGGTGGCAACACGGGTAGAATTACAGTGGATGTAGTTTCTGGCAATGTCCTAAATTACAGCTATAGTTGGGTGAAATCCGGCGGTGGATCAGGCAACGGCAGCGGCATTACCACTGAGCCTTTTCAAATTACGGGTCTCGTAGCAGGTACCTATACCGTCACGCTGACCAACGGCAATAACTGCTCGGCTACAAGTTCTGTCGTAGTGAGTCAGCCGCCGGCAGTCACTGCTAACCTCGGCCCCGATGTCTCTGTTTGTAGTATTCAAGACTACACCGTCACGGCTACTGCGGGAGGCGGTACCCCAGGTTATACCTACTCATGGAGTGCTGGCACGCCGAGTGGCAATACGACGGTCGTGAGTGTAAACCAATCACCGATCACGGTGGCGGTTACTATCACAGACTCGAGGAGTTGCACGGCAACAGATAATGTGGTACTTACGCCAGATTTAAACTTCACTAATGGTGGCCAAATCGCTGCTAACCAGACGATTTGCTTAGGTCAGACGGCTGCTCCGTTCACCAGTATTTCACTCCCGTCAGGAGGCACTGGCACGGGGGCTGCAGAGTATGTCTGGTTAAAATCAACGGTATTGCCTTGCCCACCCACGCCACCGCTACCTGGTGATCCGAACTGGACTGTTATCTCTGGTGCAACAGGGCCTACCTATGCGCCCGGAGCACTGACTCAATCTACGTGCTTCATCAGGTGCTCTCGTCGTGCGGGTTGTTCTTTCTATATCGGTGAATCCAACATCATCAGCGTGGTCGTCAATCCCTTGCCCACCCCCGCCATCAGCGGCAATCAGACGATTTGTGCGGGAGCGTCCTCTAATTTTACTGCCACAGGTGGAGTCACCTATTTGTGGAGTACCGCCGCTACGACGGCGACCATCACGGTGACAGTCGCCGGGACGTACACGGTGACTGCCACCGACGCGAACGGCTGCACAGGGACTGCAACAAGGGTCTTGAACGTGAACCCGCTCCCAACGGTGGCGATCACTGGCACCAACATCGTGTGTACCGGCACCAGCACCACGCTCACTGCATCAGGTGGCGGCACCTATTCGTGGAGTACGGGGTCTACCTCGGCTGCCATAACAGTCACGCCAGCAAGCCTGACCATCTATACCGTTACGGTCACATCTGCTGCTGGCTGCACCGCTTCCGCTGCCGAGGCTGTTCAGGTGAATACCTGTGGAACGCCTTGTTTTTCGAGGACGCCGTCCAATGCATTTGGTTGTGCCGGTCCCTCTGGCTTTTACGCGGTCAACTTGGTGAATGGCGACGGCTCCACTGCCGATGAATACTACGGTATCTCTGGGGGCAGTTTCCAAGAGTTCGTTGATGGAACGGCAGTATTGAGCGGCACAATCACCAATGCCCAAGGTTCGCCGTTCAGCATCAACATGCACTTCTCTGGAAGAACCACCACGCCGCCGCCGGGCAGCCCCCATGACCCGGCTTGTTCTTACAGTTATCAGACCACCGACTTTTATTACTACACCTCCATTACGGGGGTGCTGAATGGTTTGGGCGTTCTTGCGGGCGCACAAGTCACTTTCACTCGCACCGGTCCAGCATTCCAGGTTGGCACGGGTGCTGACAACTACTCCAATGTTTACGGCGGGTCGGGATGGCTGCAATTGGTCAGCATTGTCAGCCAGCCCACCAATACGGCTTACACGCTAACCGATGGCGGCCAGTATGATATCAATATCAACCTTACGGGCAATTCCTGCACGGCTTGCTTCAACTTGCCTCCTATTGCATCCATCACTGGTAATGGTACCGTTTGTGCTGCACAAAGCACCGTGCTGACTGCCACTGGCGGCGGCACATATGCATGGAGCACTGGGCAAACAACGGCTTCCATCACGGTTAATCCTTCTGTGACCACAACTTACACGGTTACGGTTACCGCCCAATTGGGTTGTACGGCCACAGCCACCAAAATCGTGACCGTCAACAGCGTGACCCCTGGCACGGTCGGCACCGACCAGACCATCTGCTCTGGCGGCGACCCCGCCGCTTTCACTGTGACCACTGCTGCGACTGGTGGGGGCGTTTTGACCTATCAGTGGGAAAGCAGCACCACGAGCTGCGTGGCTGGTTTCAGCCCCATCGCGGGTGCTACGAGCGCGACCTACGACGCAGCTTCGGGCCTCGCCACCACCACCTACTACCGCCGCGTAGTGACCTCCACACTCAATGGCGTGACTTGCTCTGCAACAAGCAACTGCATCACCGTCACCATCAACAACCTGACCCCCGGCACGGTGGCTGCTGACCAGACCATTTGCGCTGGCGGCGACCCTGCCGCTTTCACCGTATCGGTGGCGGCTACGGGAAGCGGCGCACTCACCTACCAATGGCAAAGCAGCACTACGAGCTGCGCATCCGGCGCACCTATGTTTAGCAACATAGCGGGCGCAACCTCAGTGACTTACGACGCGCCGAGTGGACTGCTGCTGACGACTTACTACCGTCGCGTGGTGACCTCCACGCTCAACGGCACACCCTGCACAGCCAACAGCAACTGCATCACGGTGACCATCAACAACGTGACCCCCGGCACCATCACTGCCGACCAGATCATCTGCTCCGGTGGCGATCCCGCTACTTTCAACGTGAGCGTGGCGGCTACCGGCAGTGGCGTTTTGACTTATTACTGGGAAAGCAGCACCACAAGTTGCACTGCTGGTTTCAGCCCCATCGGCGGCGCAACTGGCCCGACTTACAACCCGCCGAGCGGCCTTGCTGTGACCACTTACTACCGCCGCGTGACAACTTCCACGCTCAACGGAGTGCCTTGCACCGCCAACAGCAACTGTGTAGCGGTGACGATAAACACCATCAACCCAGGCTCCATTGCTGCTGATCAAGTGGTGTGCTTGGGTGGTGATCCTGCTGCCTTCACCTCGGTGGCTGCTACGGGCTTGGGTGCTATCACATACCAATGGCAATCCAATACCACCAGTTGCGATCCTAGTGCGCCCTTCACAAATATCAGTGGCGCTACTTCAGCCACATACGATCCACCGTCAAACATGACGGTGACGACCTACTACCGTCGTGTAGCCAC
>JAYSUY010000298.1:0-16095 GCA_043718855.1 Saprospiraceae bacterium
CTCTGGGTTTCCCTGGGTTGATGCTGTCGCCGTTTTGCATGATGTTGTGCAAGCGATTCTGAATAGAGGTGCCGTTGCTGTGAAAAAGCAATGCCCCAGATGAGTCGCTACAAATGGCGCAGTACAGGTTGTAGTCGCGCTTGGTGTTCACTTTATCGGTTACTGGGTAGCCTTTTTCAAAGTGCATCAGCACGCCGCCCCACTGCTGGTATTGAGGCTGGTTGTTGTTGTCGTACCCAAATATCCAATGGTTGTCGTGTTGCTGTGCAGATACAGATGCGCAGCCCATGAGCAGCAGGGCTGCCGTGATCCTGAATAACATAAGCGTTGATGGAAAAAGCCCTTGCCCTGCCAACAAAAGCCGACAGGACAAGGGCATGGGTGAGCAGAGTTATTGAGCGATCACGATTTTGCTGCGGTGCAGCGTCAGACCCGAGTCCGACACCTCCAGCACATAAACCCCAGCGGGAAGCGCCGTGTCCCGCACGTCAAACGTCTGTCCAGTGAACGTTCAGGTTTTCAGCACCTGACCAGTCAGATTGGTCAGCCGTGCTGTGCCGTTTTCCACAGTGCTGCTTGTTTGCACTGTGAACGTACCCTTAGTTGGGTTCGGAAACACGCTCACTTGGACAAGGCTACCAGGCGCAGATTTGCTCCTGTCCTCCGTACCTCCTCCAAAAGCATTGCAAACGCTGGTGTTCTGTACCGGCAGCCCCAAAGCGTTGCGGGCGATCAACACCGCCCGCCCACCAGACAGGCGGCACTGGTTGGCCACTTCCGTCAGGTCGGCATTTTGCTGTTCAGTCAGCCCGGAGGCCGTTCCGCTGTTCACTTCCAACAGCACCCGCATCACTTTTTTGAAGTTTTGCTCGTGCTGAGCGACCGCGTTCACAGCATTCAAGTCGGACAGCAACTGGCTGCCGGTAGAAGTGGGCAAAGTGGAAGTCAGGGACAAGTACCCATCGTAGATGCGCCGGAATTTGCCCAGATTGCTGTTGTAGTTGGCTTGGTAATAACTGGCTGCCGCGCTGGCCGTTGGCATATAGTCCGGGTTTTTGTCCAGAAAGCCATACACCAAGAACGACACATCCCAAGTATTGGCTGCATAACCGCCCACTGGAACGTAGTCTCCATTGACGATGCGCTGCGCGGTATAATCTAATAAACGGTCATCACCACCCGGATCGGCCGGGAAAGAAGGGCAAACGTCCAACTGAGGAAGGCTTCCCGATCCTCCTACAAACCAATTTGGGTCATTGGTCGAGGCGTTGTTGATCCGTCTTGGATCAGCCCAGTAGTCTGAGGGGTCGTCAGCAGGCACGACCTTAAACTGCGACTTCAAGGCTACAGCCACTGGATCCAAGGGCAACACAAACTCGATTCGCCCCTCCATAGCCCCGCTCCCGATCCAACGGTTGAATCGCCGTTGCGGAGTGTTTTGCTGGCCGATGTTTGGGTCGTCGCCAGCCAAGCGAAGGCCGCTGCGGGCATTGTTGTTGAAATGGTTGGCGAACAAGGTGGTGTTCCAGCAGTTATCACGAAAGTCCATGCCGCGTACCAGCGAGGAGGTCTCATTGCAGCGGTAAACACAATTGGGGGCTTCCATGATCTCCATACCGACCTCGTCAAGTAAATTGGAATTCAGCCCTGTTATCGTGTTGTAGAGGACACTTGTAGCGCAGTCCAGTATCGTAATCCCTCTGAAAGAGCCACTATTGCTTTGGTTCTCCATAATGTTGTGTTCTACAACCCCGCCAGTCAAATTGCTCAGGGCGATCCCGACAAAGTTGTGTACCCCGGATGTACCGCCCCTCAGATAGAACTTATTGGCCCGGATGTTAAAGTTGCTTACTGTGGCCGGGCTGCTGCTGATCACGGAAACACCTCGTCTGCTTCCAGCCTGTACAGCATTGTCATCAAATGTAGAGGAAGTGACGCTAAAGTTTGAAAAGTTTGTTGGAACACCTGACAGGCTAAACGCTCCAATTGAACGATCTGTGTAATTATCAAATTGACAGGCATTGACGACAATGTAATTCGGAACACTACCAGCATTGTCGATCCTATCGTTGAGTATCCCATCCCTGAACCTGCTGAACTTAGCAGCAGTCACAGAAGCACTGCCTCCACGTGCCAGATAAATGCCCGTTCTCACATTGTCCATCGTCAAGGGACTGACAGGGAAAATACCCATGCCAGTGACTGAGACCGTGCTTGTATTGTCAACGTAGATGCCTCCATCAATGGCAAAGGTGCTCGCCGCCGCGATGTTCTCAAATCTTGAGTTGAGTACCGTTACATCCGAGTTTCCAATGGTAATGCCGTTGTGAGAGAATTGACCTCCGTGTGTATTTTCGAAATTCTGGAATACATTCGTTCCTCCACCTACAGAGCCAATGGCGATGTTGTCGACCGCTTTGACCCTGATTCCGCTCAAAGGCCTGAGGCTTGAAAAAGGAGTTTTGAAAGTCTCTGGGCCATCAAACGTGTTCCCGCTGATGCTGCCATTGGGTGCAAGGAACAAAGCAAATTGCGACACCGCAACCTCTTCCCCCAGTTGAAGGGACGCGAGGTTGCGACCAAAAGTGTTTCCCAAGATGGATGTCGTTGCATTACGGTGTACCGTGATGGCACTTTTTCCGTCTTTGATCCTGCACCCATCCACAATGAGGGTCGAGCCTGCTTCGGCACGTACCTCTTTGAACTGACCAGTAGGTGAGCCGTGAACAGACACCCCTTTCAGAGTCAATTTACAACCATCGCTGACAGCAATGCCGCAGTTGCTTCCCGCCGAGAAAACGATCTCCGACCCCGGCGCGAAGGCGTATTCCGAAGCAGCAGGGTCAATCCTCAGCACACCTCGAATGGCTATGTACTGAGGCGTGTTTTGTGCTTGAGCAAAAGGAAGCAGTTTGTTCACCCCGGGTATGGGAAGAGCCGCCAACAAATCAGACAGAAGCACTTCTGCCGATGTGCTCCCAGCATCCACGCAGACGAAGTTGGCTGCTTGCGCAGTGTTTTCTACGTCAGCGGCGGTCAACGCTAAGCACGAGAGTTGGGCCTGAACGCGCTGGTGGCCGAACAACAGGAACAGCATGAGCAGGGCGTTAAGCGTGTAGCGGAGTGTGTGGGCTACGCCCCGCAGGGAAAGGTACGGCATTTTTCAGCACCCCGTTATCGGGGCCGTAGCGCGCCAGGGCGGCGCACTGATTGGGCATTGTTTTCTTCTTCATGGTGTAGAAAAGAAAATTTGGTGAAAGGAAAGTGTCGATGCAGGGTTCACCGGCACATGAAATCGGGTTTTGTACAAAACTTGATGCAATGTATGCGCACCGCCGCCAGAGTGTCAAGTCCCCAGCGGTAGGCCCAGCCCGCCGCTCCGCCTGTCCAAAAGCCGCTTCTTTCGCATTTTGGCGACAAAACAAGGCGCTTCGGGACGCTTCGGCGTTTTTTATGCCGCAAAGAAGCCCAGAGACAAAATGGTCAAATGACGGAAACTGGCATAAACTGTTGGGCGGATGGATGTCAGTTGTACCGCTTGCGGTCGCGTACACCTGTAGAGGCACGCAGACATACCACGAACTGATGCAGCGGCCTACCTTTGCAAGCGTTTCTAACCCCAAAACCTCCACACCCTGCTGCCCATGCGCCTGCGCCTTCTGCTCCTGTTCTTTTTTGCAGCAGCCACCCTTCCCGCCCAAACCCTCACCACCGTCAGCACGAAGTGGAACGACTCCTTCGTGGAGTGGGAAATTTTCGCCATCGTCCCGAAGGACACAGCGAAAGCGGAGCAGCAAGAAAAAAAGGCCAACAAAAAGCAGAAAAAAGCGGGCAAAGGCGGAATGATCAAGCCCAAACAAGAAGGCGGGGCGAAACCAGAACCAGTGCCCGAAACCCCGGAGCCAGAACCAGAAGCCTCAAAACCCACAGATGCTGAACCCACCCCGGACTCAGCAGAACCCCCAAAGGAAGCCCCCGAACCGCCCCAGGAAGAACTGTACGGCGAGTTCAAATTGCGCTGGCTCAACGTGCGCGACGACTGGACGGAGTGGGATTTTGAACTGGGCGGCGAGCGCGGCACCATCCGTGCCAAGTGGAAAGACGACCCTACCCATTGGGAACTTCGCACCTACACGGGTGCCGTGATCACCATGCGCACCGCTTGGCCCAACGACAACACCGAGTGGCGTGTCACCGACAACTCCATCACCCTACTGCTCAAAAGCCGCTGGGGCAACCAACTCGACGAGTGGCTGGTGGAAGATGCTGTACACGGCAAGTTTTATATCTACACCCTCAACCGCCAAGACCCCCGCGACTGGGCCATCCAAGATGGACTGGATGCCACCATCAGTACACCCATGAAACTGGCGATGGTGTTCCTCACCGTGTTTCAGAGTACGCCGAGGAGGTAAACTTCCTCCACTTTTCATGCTGCGCAAACCCATAAAACCTGCCGACAGCGCGGTATAACTCATCACTCATACCTCATAACTCCCTCTATTTCCATGTACGCAAAAAAATCCTACGGGCAGCACTTCCTCAAACACGACCATATCGCAGAGCGCATCGCCGATAGCCTTCGGCAGGGTGGGCGCACAGGCCGTGTACTCGAAGTCGGCCCAGGTCAGGGCATGCTGACCAAGCACCTGCTTGCCCACACCGACTACACGACCTACGCCGTAGAAGCCGACCGCGACATGGTCGCTTACCTCCAAACGCACTACCCGCAGTTACAGGAACGCCTGATTTTCAAAGACTTTCTTGATTTTGACCCCGTCGCGGTGTTTGGCACGGAGGAATTTTCGCTCATCGGCAACTTCCCATACAATATCTCCTCGCAGATACTTTTCGCCATGCTCGACCACCGGGCGCAGATACCAGAGATGGTCGGGATGTTTCAAAAAGAAGTGGCCGACCGGGTGGTATCGAAGCCCGGCAGCAGGGTGTACGGCATCACGAGCGTGCTGATGCAAGCATTTTACGACACGGAATACTTGTTCACGGTAGAGCCTAGTTCATTCATACCGCCGCCCAAGGTGATGTCCTCCTTGATCAGGCTCACCCGCAAGGATGGTTTTGAACTGGGCTGCGACGAGGGCAAGTTTCGACATTTGGTAAAAACCGCCTTTGGCCAGCGGCGCAAGATGCTGCGCAACACCATGAAGCCCTTTTTTCCCGCAGAGCAACTGATGAACGACCCGTTTTTTCAGAAACGCCCCGAACAGTTGGGCTGGGAGGAGTATGTGCGGTTGGTCAATCATCAGTGATCGTCACTGCCGCGCAATCTTCCACCGCTTGTGGCTCCACAGCCAGTGCTCCGGTTGAGCGCGGATGATGGCCTCCAGATGCCGAGCATAGGCGCGGGTGATGTCGCGCTCGCCAGCCTCGGCGGGGTTTTCCCACACCATTTCATAGCGCACCTCGTAGTAGCCCCGGCGCAGCCGCTGCACGTTGAAGTACAGCACCGGGCAGTTGAACTTTCGGGCCAGCACGTCCACACCCGGCAGCGAAGCCGAGTCGCGGCCCAGAAATTCGACCCAGTGTGCGCTCTTCGGGCTGCTCGGCGACTGATCGGCCAGCAGGATGAAGGCCGTAGGCTGCTCGCGGCGTTTGCGCATTTCGCTGAATGTCGCGTCCATGCCCACCATCTCCATGCCCGCACGAGAGCGATTTTGGTTCAAATACCGATCTATCACTTTGTTAGTCAACGGTTTGTAAGCCGTCACGGTATCCCCGTGAAAACCTGTGGGAATGCTCAGCCCCGATATTTCCCAGTTGCAAAAATGGCTGCCGCTCAGGATGATGGAGCGACCCTGATCGAGGTATTGGTTGACGAGTTCGGGGTTGCGGCAGGGGCAGCGGCGGTCAATCTCTGCCAGCGAGAGGGTGAACAGTTTGAACGTTTCGAGCGTCGTGTCAGCCAAATTTTGGTACGATAGTCGCATGATCTGCACGATTTTAGCCTCTGTTTTTTCGGGAAATGAGTGCCGAAGGCCGTCCAAGATAACCTGTTTGCGGTAACCTATTATTCGATACAGCACGAAAGCCAGCGCGTCGGACAGGACGTAGAGCGCCCGGAAAGGCAGGAAGCGGAAAAATTCGACCAACAGGCGGAGGAAAAAATAAGAGATGTGCTGCATGCAGGTAGTTGTTGGTTGTTGGTTGCTGGTTCTTAGTTGCTGGCCCAAGAACCAACAACCAACAACTTCCTCACTTCGGTAGCATCAACCAGAGCCTGCCCAAGCGGTTCACTTTTCGGGCTTCTTGCAGCCCTTTTTGGCCGAGACCGCAGTACAAATCGATGCGTTTGGTGGTCAGTATGGCTCCGCCCCGGTCTTGTGCGAAGATGATGCGGTAGGTGTATCCCTGCAATTTCCCCGCTCGGTCAATGTCGGGCAGTTCAGCCAGAAGCGTGCTGCCGATGGGAATAAAACGCGGATCGACGGCCACCGAATAGCCCGCCGTAAGAGGGAAAAAGCCTGCACCAATGACCTCCTCCTCCATTTTTTGAAAAAAAACGTACACACCGCCCTTGCCTTTCACCGAGCCGCCGAAGCCATAGTGTCCGCGTTTGCCATCGGTAAAATCCACCATGCACGAGCCTTGCAGTTGGGCGTTGCGGAGTTCTTTTTTGCTCCGCAGCCAAGCCAGTTCCAGCCCGCGCCCGGCCATAGCGCCCGCCTCAATGGCGGCTGGCGAGGGTATGTCAGACGCAGGTTTTTTCAGCATCGGGTATTGAAATTCAGCGGTTTGTGTCCGGCTGCCTTTTATCAACGGCGTGTAGTAGCCAGTCACGCGCACTTGGTCACTTTTCAAGTCAGTACGCACTTTGTAGAAGTCGAATTTTTCGAGCATCACCTTGGGGTCGAGCAATTGAATTTTTTCGAGTCGCTCCACCGTGCGCAGCATTTCTTCTTTCGAAATTCCAGAGGCGGGCATCCTTTTCCCATCGGGCCGCCGCAGGTAGTTGGCCTGCTCCAACATAGCCTGCAACATGGCTGGAGTGAACTCAATGAACGGCAGGGTGTCGGGGTCAGCCCGTACCAGCACCTTCGGAGCCAGTTTGCGGCTTGCCTTCGCCAAGGCTACCGCCTCGGCATCGGCAGGCGTTTCTTCTGGTGCGTCCTCGGTCGTCCACGAAGGGATAAATGACGACACCGCCGCCTGCACAGTGGCTGGTGCGGTTTTGTCGTTGCCGACCCAAAACATCGCCGCACACAGAAGGAGCGGGATGCAATCCAGAAGTATAATGCGTCGTACCAACGTCGTGGGGGGAGTCTGGATAGACCTTTGGTGCGGGGCAAAAGTAGATGATCGGGGTCAGGTTTTGTACCGGGAGGCTGGTATTTGTGTCGGCACACTTGGGAGAGAGAGTATGGCTTGCTCAATCAAAAAAGCCCTTACGAGACCCAGCAAATTGCGCCGCTCTGATTCGTTCAAAGCATCTTCCACATCCTGATCTTGTGTTTTCCACCGGACGGAGAAATGCCAGAAATTGGAGCGAACAGGGGTGTGCAGCACATAGCATTGCCCGACATAACCGGGGAGGTTGGCGACGGAGAAGGGCTGCGGATAGCCCTGAATTGCTCCGATCTGATAGTAAAAGCAACCGTGTTCTGGCTGTACAGAAAAATCATCTATAGCAGGAGGCTCTACGGTTTCGCCGGGTGTCCAATGTCCGGTCAGATAGGCTTTGCGCTCGGTTTTTTCTATGCGCACGGCAGCGTCTTCGGAGGTAAACACGCCGAGCAAGTTAGTCGAGTAGTCCTTCAACTGCTCCCGGCTCCCGTCGTTCACATACTTGGCCCGCACTTTTCCGGTCTCTACGTCAACTATATTTTTAGTGGGTGCTGAGCGGAGCAAGTAACAACTGCGAAGGTCATTGTGCCATTCAATGAGGCGATAATTGGGCTGAGGCAGTAGTTGGGTGGGGTAGGGCATGGTTTCCTAAGCGATTTTCAAATTCAGGCGAGCGTGTTTTTCAAAGAGTTTTGTGATGATTTGAGAGAACTGCTTCATCACCAGCTCTGCTTGGTCGCCACCGGTATAGGTCAATGTTGAGCCGTTGTACACGTTGAGCGTGCTGTGCAGAGGCTCATCGTTAGGAGGTAAAAAAGTCTCCCAATAGAAACGGAAGGGGCCGTAATGCCCTTGCAAAATCACCGATTTGTCGAAAGTGACATCCGCTGAAATTCGGTCGGGAAAAAAAAGCAGCATCAGTCTCGCCATTTGCTCGAACACCACGGAAACTTCCGCCGACTCTGTTTCCTCAAAAATTTCTGGGTCTTCTCGCAGACGTTCTTGGAAGGTGGACGACAGGCTGCGGTATCGTTCTTCTCGCTCCCTATTCACTTGTTCTACAAGTTGATCCACCACTTCTTTCTGAGCCACTTTTTCTAACAAATCCGTGTCCCAAAGTCTTTTTTTTCTACCAAAATCAGCCATCAGCCCCACCTCGGCGATGGAGTTCTTCCCTATTCCAGAAGCAATTTTTTCAGACAGATTTGACATGAAAATAAGTGTATGTAGGTTGCAAAGTAAGGCATTTTGACTCAAAGCACCTGCAATTTCGCAAACTTCAACACGATGCGCCGCTCTGGCACCTCGTCGTTTTTGAATTGGATGGTGGCCACCTTGTTGTCCTTCGGGCCTTCCACGCCGAGTATTTTCCCTTCGCCAAATTTGAGGTGCAGCACCGTGCAGCCGGGCAATATCTGGTCGGGCGCGGCGGCTTTGAAGTCGGCGGGGATGCTGGTGGGCGTGGAGGGCCGCGACATGGCGCGGTGTTGTGGGTTGGCGAAATTGCCGCTCACACTGGCACGGGCAGGTTCGTTACGCTGAGCGGAAGCATTCGTGCGGGCACTGCCCATGCCCCCAATGAACTCGAAGTGCTCACTGCCGATTTCCTCCAAAAAACGCGACGGCTCGCTCACCCGGATTTGCCCGAAGCGGTAGCGATTTTGGGCAAACGAGATGGTCAAAAACTCTTTGGCGCGCGTGATGGCAACGTAAAAAAGCCGTCGCTCCTCGTCCAGCCCGTTCGGGTCGTCCATGCTCATGAACGAGGGGAAGAGATTCTCCTCCATGCCCGTCACAAAAATACTCCGGTACTCCAAGCCCTTCGCCGCATGTATGCTCATCAGCGTGACATGGTCGTTGGAGTCGTTTTTTTCGTCCGCATCGGTGAGCAGTGTGATGGTTTGGAGGTAGGCGGCAAGGGAGCGGTCATTCGTCATTTCGACATTATCCATTGCGTCAGTCGGCTGACTATCAACAAATTCCGAGATAGCATCCAGCACAGCGTTCACGTTTTCCATTCGGCCAATGCCCTCCGGGCTGGTGTCGGCTTTGAGCATATCGAGCAAGCCCGATTTTTTCAGGATGTCGGCGGCCAATTTGAAAGCCGAGTCACGGGCAGCGCGTTTTTGCCACTCCTCCACCATGTTGCGGAAACCCGCGAGCGACTTGCGGGCGCGGTCTTGGATGTCGAGGCCGGGCAGCAACATCGCCTCCCACATCGGCACGGAGTGGACCCCGGCCAATGCGCTGAGTTTGTCCACCGTAGCATCGCTGATGCCGCGTGTGGGGAAATTGACCACCCGGCGCAGGGCTTCCTCGTCGCGGGAGTTGACGGCGAGGCGCAGGTAAGCCACCAAGTCCTTCACCTCCTTGCGCTGGTAAAACGAGGTGCTGCCAAACACCCGGTACGGCAGGTTGAGGCGGCGCAGGTGTTCCTCAAATTTTCGGCTCTGAGCATTGGTGCGGTACAGCACCGCGATGTCCGAGTTGGGCAGGTGGTAGCGGTGTTTTTGTTCCAAAATGAAATCCGCCACCCGGCGGCCCTCCTCATCGTCGGTGACGCATTTGAGGAGTTTGATCTTGGCGCGATCTTCCTTGTCGGTCCAGATGGTTTTTTGCAACTGCCTGCGGTTGTGTGAGATAACCTCGTTGGCAGCCGACACGATGTGGTGGGTGCTGCGGTAATTCTGCTCCAACTTGTAGGTGCGCAGCGTAGGGTAATCCTTCTCAAAATCGAGGATGTTGTCGATCGTAGCACCCCGGAAAGCGTAGATGCTCTGCGCGTCGTCGCCCACCACGAACACATTTTCGGGGCTGCCGGGGTATTTCACGAGGCGTTTCAGGATGGCATACTGTAGGAAGTTGGTGTCTTGAAACTCGTCCACATGGAGGTAGCGAAATTTTTTCTGGTACTTCTCCACCACGTTGTCGGGGTTGTCGCGGAAGAGGCGGTAGAGTTGGAACAGCAGGTCGTCGAAGTCCATCGCACCAGAGCGGAAGCAGCGGGCCACATATTTTTCATAAATATCTACGATATACGGGCGCTTGGCGGCGCGGTCTTGCTGCATCATGTCAGCGTTTTCTCGGTAGGCCTTTGGCGACATCAAGTTGCTCTTAGCCAGCGAGATACGCGAGCGAATGGCCGAAGCATTGTAGGCCGTACTGTCAAGATGCATCTCCTTGATGATGGCCCGCAGCACGCTCATCGTATCGTCGGTATCGTAGATGGAAAACGAACTGGGGTAGCCGATCTTGGTGGCTTCGGAGCGCAGTATGCGGGCAAAAACGGAGTGGAAAGTGCCTGCCCACACCTGCTGTGCACGAGGCCCGACCACCTTCTCGATGCGGTCCTTCATCTCCCGCGCGCTCTTGTTGGTGAATGTGAGGGTCAAAATTTCCCAAGGGGCCACGCCGCTCTCCAGCAGGTGGGCGATGCGGTAGGTGAGTACACGCGTCTTGCCGGAGCCGGGGCCAGCGATCACCAGCACGGGGCCTTCGGTGGTGGTGACGGCGGCACGCTGTACGGGGTTGAGTTCGTCGAGATAGGACATCGTGTGGCTGTTGGCTGTTGGCCTTGGGCTGTTGGCGGCCTTTGGCTAAGGGCCAACGGCTAATAGCCAACAGTTTTTCGTCGGCGAAAGTAGGGGGTTTGCTCGGTGTGAAAAATTTTTAAATAAAATGTTTTTAAAACTGGGCAATAGATGGAGTTTTAAACAAATTTTGGAAAGCGTCTGCCCTTGTTGGTGTCCTCGCCAACAAGAAGCGTATGGCTACTTAGGCTTGGGTAATCACTCCGCTGCCACTGTTGGCGGACACGCCAACAGTGGCAAAAAACAAAGCCCTCCCAAGCCCGCCATTCGTCGGTAGCGCAGCGGCGTTCTTCTCCTTTTTTCGAGCAGGGTATTGCCAAACCCGATTCAACGTGATTACATTTGCTATCAAAATAGTATCACATCGAAATCATAATTTTCAAAACAATGGAAAAAATCATCAAACCCACCTCTGGTTGGGCCACACTGGGGCTGCTGCTCCTCATGCTTGCTGGCGGCATCGTGCTGCTGCTGCTCAAACAATTCCTGTTCGGCGGCCTACTGCTGGGCATCGCACTGCTGTTTGTCGCCCCGGGCTTCCTCGCCATCGAGCCGAACAGCAGCCGCGTGATGACGCTCTTCGGCACCTACATCGGCACCATCCGCGAGAGCGGCTTTTTCTACGCCAACCCGTTTTTTACCAAAAAAACAGTGTCGCTGCGGGCCGTGACGCTCGACGTACCCACCATCAAAGTCAACGACAAACAGGGCAACCCGATCATGATCGGCGCGGTGACCACCTACCGGGTGAGCGACACGTTCAAAACTGCTTTTGCGGTGGAAAACTACCCAGAATTTGTGAAAATCCAGAGCGAAGCCGCCATCCGTAAACTCGCCGGTATGTACAGTTACGACAGTTTCGAAGACGAGGATGCGACGGTGACCCTCCGGGCCAGCAGCGATGAGGTGAACCACCAACTCGCCCACGAGATCAGCGAGCGGCTACAAATCGCTGGTATTGAAGTGATTGAGGCCCGCATCAACAACCTCTCCTACTCCACCGAGATCGCCCAAGCCATGCTGCAACGCCAACAGGCAACAGCCATCGTGGCAGCCCGCTCCAAAATCGTGGAAGGCGCAGTGGGCATGGTCGAAATGGCCCTCGAACAACTCTCGCGCAAGAAAATCATCGAGTTTGATGACGAGAAAAAAGCGGCGATGGTCAGCAACTTGCTGGTGGTGCTTTGCGGCGACCGCAACGCCCAACCAGTGCTGAACACGGGTACGCTGCACAACTAAATATAACTATGAAGGATGAACGATGAACGATTTCGCGGGGCAGCCCAGCGCATCATTCATCGTTCATCCTTCATCGTTCATCCTTCATAGTTCCCTAAGTATGGCTGCAAAAAAATCCTTTGTTCTGCGGATAGACGAAGCCACGTTCGCCGCACTCGAAAAGTGGGCCGCCGATGACTTTCGCAGCGCGAACGGCCAAATTGAGTGGCTGCTCAGCCGGGCCTTGAAGGAGGCTGGGCGGGAGCGTGTGGTCAAGCCGCCAGCGGCAGAAAGCGAAGCGGCGGCGGCGGAAACGGACGGCGCGGAGCCGGTTTTGTCGAGCTGATTGTACGCGGGCGTGAGCGGGCACAACATCAGAAACTGCCTTTATCTGTCTTGGCTTTCAATGACTTGCACTACCCTGTCAAGGGCCATATCCAGCAAGTCTGAAATTTCTTCGGCGGTTTTACCTTTCCTGTACAGTCTCGTTATAGTGTCTGTTTCATTGGCTTCCCGCCCTCTTTTCTCGCCTCTTTCTTCCGCTTTTTCCTCCGCCCTTCTCACTGCCAGCGTCAGTTTCCCTCTTTCATCCTGCTCCCTCATCGCAGCGTAGTCGTAAGCGCGCAACTCTTCCTTCGTCCAAGAATGCTTGTTGGCACCGAGGTACGCCTCCTTCAAGCCTTCGTCGTCCACATTTGCGGGGATGACCTCCAAGTTTTCAGCCTCTTTGATGAAATACACCCACTTGTCGGTGATCCCCTTCAAGTCAGCGAGCGGTGTGGTGAACTTCGGCAGGTCAATGAAATAGAAGTCCATGTCCTTGATCACCCGCTCCCCGTCCTGCACGTCGCAGACGGCATGGTGCGACAGGTATTTTGCCCCCTTCGTAAAATGGAAATCGAAGATGCCGATGAAGATGACCGGCCTCAGTTTTGCGTACTGCTCGCCGCTTTCGATTTGCTGGGAGTAATCCTTGCTGGCGTAGTACAGCAATCGCTTGTCTAAACCGTCTGGCTCGGACACTTGCATTTCGATGATGTAGGTGTTGCCTCGCTTATCCCATGCCCGCACATCGATGATGGATGCTTTCAGGTTTTTGATGATGGGCAACTGGTAGGGGTTGATGATCTCCACATCGGCAATACGGCTGTCCCCTTCCAACTTCATCACGGCGTTCAGGAAAGAGAGCAGGATGATCTTCTTGTTCTCGTTGCCGAAAATCTTCCGAAAAGCGATGTCGTTTTTGATGTCTACGAACTGCATGGGCGCATATTTTAGGCCACAAAAATAGCGAGGCTGGGGGAGAATGGGGCCTTTGGTTTTGGGGCAAAAAAGCGGCGAATACCGAGCCATCTCGCTCAGTATCCGCCACGTTGAAATGAAGCAATAGAAACTACCGAACCAATCGCCGGTCAAAAGCAAAAGCATCTATAGCCACAATGGAGACCGCACTAAAATCTAAATGCAGAGGATTGAGCAAGTAGTTGAACTCATCCGGTACAACCGCAGAAGGCACCTTCAGTACGAGGTGCTTTTTTTCTGCAACAAACACGTTTCCAGCATTTTGCAAAACATATTGGTAAGGCAAGTCTTGCCAATTGGCGGAAAGAATGACTGGATTGATTTCCTGCAATGAAGCACCGTCAGGAATTTCGATGCTCACCAAGTGCAAATCAGGAACAGCATCAGGAGGCAGATGAACCAGCACCTCGGCAAGGCAAAGCGCTCGCGTTTCGCTGGTGTAGAGTAAAGGGGTGCCTTTGCTGTTCCAGCGGCCTCCGTACAGTTCGGCTCCTCGGCCAGAGAGGTCTCCACTATACTGTGGTTTGGCCAATCGAAACACTTTCATGCCAGCACTCCGTGTTCGATCCTGCCCAGTTCGTCCATCGCCATGCGGATGCCAAAGGTGCTGGTGAGCATAGATTTGGGCTGGCGACCGCCTAAAGCCGGGCTGTTGAAGTTCAACCAACTTTTGAATTTCTCCACCGTGCCGAAAACGCCTATTCCCTTGTGAATCAATTGTGTAATTTCAAGAATGCGATCAGAGCGCATCGCATCGAAGGAGCGGTCAGGCTGCTGATGCTGCCCAGCCAACTTTTCAGGAGGCGTATCCAAAAATGTCGCCCACTCCGTCAGCAGGAAGGGAGTGCCTTCGGCGATGTACTGAAAAAACATGGAGAAGCGGATGCCCCGGCTGCCCATCTGCATCAGGATCATTTCATCGTCCAACGGCAAGGAGCCGAGTGACGCGCTGGAATATTCAGGTTGCAAGTTGCTCATAAGCCTGTTTTGAGGGCAAATTTAGCGGCTTTGTGGCATCTGGTGGTGGCAAAAAAACGGCGAATGCCAAGCCTGCTCGCTCAGCATTCGCCGCACCGCCACTGCGCACTTGATGATGGGGGCTACTGGATTTTTTGAATCATGATTTGTGCGTAGGTTTCATAATCTTGTGAGGTGTTGTTTGGCTGTGGTAGGTTGGTTTCAACACCTAATTGTTGACCGTTGCCCGTTCCTGAATTCACGTAGTGATCTAATCGGTATGTATCTCCAACTGCTGTAACTTCAAGAATGCCCATGATATGCGAACGGGTTTGAGGACTTAATGTGTTTGTTGACAACTCAGATGTTCCAAAAATTTTCACTTGGTCTGGGTCTGGGTTATTGCTTTTCAAAACCAACCGATGCCTCCCTGTATAATACCCCGGGGCAGAAGCAGTGATTAAGTACTTCCCTGTTGTGTTGAACTTCAAGGAGTTGTTTGCCAACTCTACCGCATTTGATGCGCTTGCCAGCACAGTGGTATTCAATAAGCGAGTATTCCATGTTAGTATGGTATTGTTGGCAGGGAAAGAATTGTGTGGTCTCCTTTCCTCAAAAATGGCAATGTCAGGTACATTCGATGGCAACGTCTTCGGCACCCAAGTACTTCCATCCCATTGCAACACCTGCCCAACTTGCGGAGCCGCCGCAGAAACGGGCCTCCCTTGAATCCCGTCCACTGTCGGGTTCGGGTAAGTGCCACTCAGGTCGCCGCCCGCTATGTCTCCTTTTTTCAGGTCATTGGGGTCTGCGGCTGTCTTTTCAGCATACAGCGCATACGGCACGCTCTGCATTTCCTGCGGCGTACCGGCTGTGCCATCCACGCTCACGACCAAAAATTTTGGCCCGGAAGCCCAGGGGATGTTGGCAAAAACGCCTTGGGGCGACGTACCCTTGCCGATGACCACGTTGAACAAACCAAACTGATTGACTGGCACACCGGAGTACGTCTCAGCGTAAAGAAGGGTGCCAAAAGCATCCTGAATTTTGAAGCCAACAGAGACAGGATTGCCTTTCGGATTGCCGTTCCCATCGCGGGCAATCGCCTGATAGTTAATGCCTTGCGGAGCCTGTGCGAAAGCTGCGAGAGCGCAGAGGAAGAAGCCGAAGAGGAGGAAAACGTTTTTCATTGTTTGAGCAATTTAAAAATTTTGAGTGTGGATTGGTGAGTTGAAAAGAGCCGGGCGAAGTAGAGGCCCGGCGGCAACAGGTGACAGTCAACAGGCGCGTAGGTGAACGCACTTTCCTGCACGACCCGCCCATCGGCGCTGCTGAACGAGATGCGATCGAAGTCAGGATAGCCCGTTTCGATGGTCACGAAGTCAGTGGTCGGGTTCGGGTAGCAGGCAAAACCGTAGCGCTCATCGAACGGGTCTTGGGTGCCTACTTTGGGCGATCGCGGTTGGAGCAGGCCCTGCGTGACCGGCTGGCCCGTAGGGAAGAGCGTGAGGGTGGCGACTTCACCGATGGAATACTCAACGGTACCACCGTTAGTCCAGTTGATGGTTTGGCCGCCAGCATTCAGCACGTTGTTCTGCACATTGGTTTGTGCGGGTGCGGAGGCGGCCAGCAGGCCAAAGGCCGCGAGGAGGAGGAGAATGTTTTTGCACATGGCAAGTGAGCAGATTTGGTGAAAAAATTGGGCGCGGAGAGCACCCCGTTGGGA
>JAYSUY010000299.1:0-16086 GCA_043718855.1 Saprospiraceae bacterium
CCGCCCGGTGCTGGGCCAGTAAGGCTTCCAATACGACAGGAACGGGACACGGATCGGACAGATTGGAAGGGTGGGTTTTCTACAAATCCGTTTTCATCCGTTGTATCCGTTCGATCTGTGTCTCATTGCTGCTGTGAGGGATATTTCCGAAAAACGGATTCGCCTGCTACATACTTGGCCGATTGCTTTTTCCCCCTACTTTTGAGCATCCATTTCAAAAACACCTCGCTTTATGAAAAAACGACTTTTCCTCGCCCTTTTTTGTACCCTGCTGGTACATTTGGCCACTGCACAGCAAACACCCAAATCGCCCTCCACTGAGAGGCCCCCAATGCCCGCCCTCAAAGAAGCCCCCGCTGACCCCGCCGCCCGCAGTGCTACAGAGCAACTGGCCATAAAATACACACTCAATGCTGACCAAGCCAAACAGATGTACACCGTGCAGGTGCGCAAACTCCGCAACTTGAAACAAATTTCGGAATTGAAAACCAGCAACTTAGCCCTCTACAAAAGCAAATTACAAAGTCTGCAAAGCAATACGCTGATCAGTGTGCGCCGCATCCTGAACACGAAAGCGCAAGTCGAAATTTACCAAAAAACACAGGCTGACTTGCGCACCCTACGCGCCCAAAAACGGGAATCAATGCTCCGCCAAAATGCTGACCGGGCTGCCATCGAAATTGCGCTGCTGGAAATATATGCGGAATAGCCGCTTCCCCGCTGTCTCATACCTGTTACACCGCACGTTTACACCCACTTACGCTAATCCACACCATGCTCACCTTCGCAGTGCGGCTCATCGTTGAGGACAACGGACAAATCCTCTGCCTACGGCAAACCCAAAAAAACGGTGGCGGCTACTCGCTCATCGGTGGCAACGTGGAAGAACACGAATTTGCCCGTGAAGCCCTCGCCCGGGAGGCACTCGAAGAGGCTGGCATCCGGGTGGAACCCGCCGACCTTACGCTCGTCCATGTGCTGCATCGGCACAAACTAAAAAAAGGCGAAACCCTCCTAGTGCTGTACTTCAAAGCCGCCCGTTTTCGGGGCGAGCCTGCATCGCTCGAACCCAAGAAATTCGAGGATGTGGTGTGGCTTCCACTCTACAACCTCCCGCCCGATGTCTCGAAGCCTACGCTCCACGTCTTGCAGTGCATTCAGCAGAGCATGATCTACTCTGAGTTCCCGACTCAGAAAAAGGTGTTGGCCTTCTGGGAGCAACTGGGGATACAGTGGTCGGAGTGAGCGGGGCGGGGCTGTGTGCGTTGGCCAATACTCCTCAAGCCTCTGGTGTCATGAAGACTGTAAAACACTGTCAATCAACACCTGCTACATTCCGGGCCAATGGGTTTCATGCTCTGCGCAGACCAGGCCCTGCACCTGAGCATACGGCCCGCGCGCTCGAATCTGTCCACTTTGCCAACAGAAAAAAAACGCGGGCCATCCACACCAGCGGCCCGACGGAGCGTATCCGCCGGGCCGCTCATTTCATCAGCATCCGCTTGCTCTGGGCAGCGGCTTGTATTTTGCCATTTGCCCCCGGCCTTTTTGCCTCTTGCCCCTTGCTACTCCGGCATCAAATCCCAGCCCTCCCCGCTTTGGCACCAGCCGCTGCGGTAGCCGGAGCGTACCATGCCGAGTTCGGCCGTGTAGAGGTACAGCCCACCTGCTCCATCCCAAGACATGGGTTCGTAATCAATCACGGTGTTCAGGCGGCTATACTGCACATTGAGTTGCAGGTAGTCCGTGAGGAAGCCCTCAGTACTGTTGTCCGACATGGGATACCAGTCTTTTATGGTCATGGCTGGGTCGGTGATGGGCGCAAGTGGCATCACCAAATTGGGGAAAATGAACAAGCGCGTCTGACTGAATGGCTCGGAAGTGCTGAGCAGTTGAGCGGTGCCATTTTCAAGCAGCAATTGGAGCGTGATGTCCGCCGTGCCACCGCCCCAAGGATCGTCGTAGGGGTCGGTCGTTTTTATGCAGGCCGATCCGGGCGTGAGGCGTTCGGTCAGCGTGACGGTGTTGCCCTCCACTTTCGTGACTTCGAGTACCAGCGTGTCCGACAGGTATTTAAACTCCACAGTTGGGCCGGGGCAACTGCCCGCCTCGAACCGAAGGTAGTGGCTCACTTGCCCAACGGCGGGCTGGTCGAAGCGGACGTTGTTTTGGAAATCGGGTTCGAGCGCGAAACTTGGCTCTTGGTCGCGGCAAGCGATGATGGAGAGCGCAGCGCAGCAGGTGATGAACAGCAATCGTTTTTTCATGGTGAAGTATTTTCCTGCTACAACGAAGGTCAATGGCGGAAAGGTTGGATCGGTATGCCGCCCCAAATTTCCCCCCACCCAAAAACCCCTCGAACGCCTACCTTCGCCGCACCCACAATTTCCCCCTTCACTCCTCCACTTTCGCGGTTTAAAATTTTCCATTCTCGAACAAATGCGTACCCGCAACCTCTTCCTCCTCCTGCTCGCCGGCTTGCTCGGCCTCTGGTTTTTTGCCTCCAAAAAAGGGAAATCTGCGGCTGAAATGGCCGCCGCCCGCCCCAATGATCCCTGGGTGTTCCGCTCCGTGCTCGACAAAAAAGCCCGCATGGTCACCTTCGCCCTCAACGACCGACTCTGGGCCGCTTACTCTACCGACTCCTGCTCGCTGTACAAAGTCTGGTCGGGTGGCGTGGATTTCACCGGAGCCGTGTACAACATGCGGCACGGCCCACAGCCCATGAGCATGGGCAACGCTTGGTTTGAAAACCAGTACGGCCAGCCCTGGTCTGTAACCCTCGGTGGCAAAACCGAAAGCCCCCGCACCGACTACAAGGGCCACCGCTACACCGCCGATGGTCACGCCGAACTCATGTACGACCTCGTGCTCGCCGATGGCCAGCGCATCCGCATCAATGAGCGGCCCGAGTATGTGGAGCGCGATCGGCAGCCCGGTTTTGAGCGCACTTTCACCGTCGAAAATGCCCCGGCGGGCGCACTTGTCAGCCTCCGCAGCAACGTCGCCAGCATCGCCGACCCGATCGGCGTGGTGACTGACGGCAACTGGAAGCAGGGCGAAATGCAGCCCTTCGCTTCGGAGACGGGTCAAACTTCAAACTCTTCAAACTTCGAACTTCGAACTATTGCCATGTCGGGCGACCTGACCTTGAACACCGGCAAGCCCACCCACTTCGCTACCATGTTCGTCATCAAACCCATGATTGTCAACCCCTTCGATGCCGAACGGCTGGCCGAAGCGGAAGGCGAAACTGGTGCGGCCATCAGTTCGGGCGAGCGCATCATGGCCAAAAGCGACTGCCGCACTTGCCACAACGCGCAGGTGCAGACCGTCGGCCCGGCCTACGTCAACATCGCAGAGCGGTACAAAAACACCCCCGAAAACGTGGAGATGCTGGCGCAAAAAGTGATGAAAGGCGGCTCTGGCACTTGGGGCATAGCCGCCATGAGTGCCCACCCCGACCTCCAACCCGACGACGCGAAAGCGATGGTCAATTACGTGCTTTCGCTGGACGAAGACGAGGATGATGGAGAAGGCGGCGGCAGTTCCAAGACCCTCGCCGACATCCCTGCCGACGAGTGGCTGCGCTCCGAAACCGCCGTCGCCGACCGCGAAGTGGCCTCCGGTTTGGTGGCTAAACTGTTCCAACTCAACTTCACCCCTAAGCAACTCGCCGACATCAATTTTGGTGCAACGCCGACACTCTCGGCCATCGTGGGCAAAGTAGAAGCCAGCGGCAACGACTTCGGCCCGTTCAAGGATAACTTCGCCGCTACCCTCACGGGCTACCTGTTTTTGGACAAAGATGACAACGTGCTGCTGCAACTCGGTAGCGACGACGGCACCCGATTGTGGATTGACAATCAGGAGATTATCGAGCACGACGGCCCGCATGGCATGGATCCGAAGGATACCGAGGTGGCCCTCCGTGCAGGTTACCACGCACTGCGCATCGAGTATTTTCAAGGTGGCGGCGGGCGCGGTATTTCCCTAAAATGGGCGCGATCGGGCAGCCCCACACTCGTCACGATACCGGAGAACAACTTTTTTCACCGCCAAAGCGACACCCCCGAAGGGGCTACCGTGATGGGCGGTGGCAGCACTGCGCTGCCCGGCGACGGTGCGCCGCTGCAAGATGTGCACCCCGCGTTTGATGTGGCGCAGGCCCGCCCCGACGAGTTTTTGTGCAAAGTGGCGGGCATGGATTTCCTCCCCGATGGCCGCTTGCTGGTGTCCACCTGGGATGCAGCGGGCGCGGTGTACGCACTGGAAAATGTGCAATCGGGCGACCCGAAAAAAATCAAAATGACCCGCATCGCTGCTGGTCTGGCTGAGCCGCTGGGCCTGAAAGTGGTGGGCAACGACATTTTTGTGCTGCAAAAACAGGAACTCACCAAACTCGTGGACACCGACGGCGACGGCTTGATCGATGAGTATCAATGTTTTGCGAAAGGTTGGAAGGTTTCGGCTAACTTCCACGAATTTGCTTTCGGCCTCGCCCACAAGGGCGACTACCTGTACGCCGCGCTGGCCACAGCCATCCTGCCCGGCGGTGCGAGCGCCCGCCCGCAGATCGTGGATCGGGGCAAAGTGGTGCAGATCAGCCTCAAAGACGGCAGCATCGAGTTCATCGCTCGCGGCCTGCGCACGCCCGATGGCGTGGGCATCGGCACCGATGGCGAACTCTTCGTGGCCGACAACCAGGGCGACTGGTTGCCTTCCTCTAAAATCGTACACATCAAGCCCGGCGCGTTTTTCAATTCGTACTCGGTGGACAGCGTGGCGGTGGCCCAACTACCAGTGCAACAGCCCGTTGTGTGGCTCCCGCAGGACGAGATCGGCAACTCGCCCACCCAGCCCGCCGTGCTGAAGGATGGCCCCTACCAGAACCACCTCGTGTTCGGTGACGTGTGCTACGGCGGCTTGCAGCGGGTTTTTTCCGAAAAAATTGCAGACAACTATCAGGGCTGTGTGTTCCGCTTCACGCAAGGTTTGGAGGGTGGCACCCACCGCTTGGCTTGGGGGCCTGACGGTGGTCTGTACGTGGGTATGATCGGCAACCCAGGCAACTGGAGCCAGCAGGGCAAGTTTTGGTATGGCCTCCAGCGGCTGAAGTACAACGGCCAGTCGGCTTTCGAGATGCTGGCGGTGCGGGCCAAAACCAACGGCATGGAAATCGAATTTACGGAGCCGCTGCGCCCCGGCGACGGCTGGGCTACCAGCCACTACGCCGTGCGCCAGTGGTGGTACAAACCCACCACGCAGTACGGCGGCCCGAAGATGGACGATACGGAGATGCCCGTGAAATCGGCCACCGTGTCTGCCGACCGCAAGCGGGTTTTTCTGGAAATACCGGGCTTGAAGCCGCAGCATGTCGTACACATCCGTCTGCAAAATTTGCCCGTGAGCGAACTCAACCACGAACTCTGGACGAGTGAGGCTTGGTACACCTTAAACGTCATCCCCGCTGACCAAGTGGGTATTGCTGGCACGCCTCCGTCGGTGGTGGTACCCATTGATAACACGCTGACGGACAAGGAGAAAGCCGAAGGCTGGCAATTGCTGTTTGATGGAAAAACGATGGTTGGCTGGCATAACTACGGCAAGCAGACCATCGGAAAATCGTGGGTCGTGGACGACAATTCCATCCACCTCGCTGCCACTCCCAACCCCAGCGGCGGCTGGCAAGCACCCGATGGCGGCGACATCCTGACCACCGAGGAGTACAGCGACTTCGAGTTGGAACTGGACTGGAAAATTGGGCCTTGCGGAAACTCTGGGGTGATTTACCATGTGCTGGAAGACCCGGCCAAGTATGACTTCGTTTGGAAAACCGGCCCCGAAATGCAGGTGCTGGACAACGCTTGCCACCCCGACAGCAAGTTCCCGAAGCACCGCGCGGGCGACCTCTACGACCTCGTGGAGTGCAAGTACGTGACGGTGAAACCCGGCGGCCAGTGGAACCATGCCCGCCTCGTTTTCCGAAAAGGCAAGGTGGAACACTGGCTCAACTACCGCAAGTTGGTGGAGGTGCAGATGTTTGAAAATGGTAAGCCGACGAAGAAATGGCTTGACCTGATCGCTGGCAGCAAATTCCCGAAACAGCCGGCACCCGACTTCGGCTTGGCCCAGGCGGGGCGGCTGTCACTGCAAGATCACGGCGACCCAGTGTGGTACAAGAATTTGAAGATTAGGAAGTTGTGAGTGGTGGGGGAGCGGCGGGGCGGCTTGGAGTCGCCCCGCTGCTTATTTTACCGAGGTGTCACTGACGACAATCATAACTGCCGGAGGCATTGCAGCGTGGCGATATCTTGTTCTAAATCAGCCACTTCATACTGTAATTCGATGCCGTGCTGGCCGAGTAGCGCAAGTAATTCCAGCGTTTCCATGCCGACCAATTCCTGCGCTTGCTCGAAGGTGATGCGGCCCACGCGCAGCAGGGCAAGCGCGAGTTCGATGCGGGCCTCCTGCTCGGTGAGTTGGGTGTCTTGCAGCCAAGTGTCGCTGATGATGAGCATATCGTGAGGTGATTGAGATGACAAAAGTAGGCTTTTCGTAAAGACTCCCCGCTCTTCAACCCCTGCCCCAAAATGGGGGGGGGAGACCCTACATACTCCGAGACGTGTGCTGCGTCTCGCCTCCCCTTCCGCCTAGGCGGAGGAGGGGTCGGGGGTGGGGTTACCTCGGCTTGAACATCTCCCCCAGCACCCGCTCCCGCACGGCTTGTGAGGCACCAAAATCCATGGGAAACGGCAAGACGGTGCTTTTTTGTAACTTTGTCCAACAAAAATGCAGAACACATGACCGCCACCGCCGTACACCCACCGCTGACCAACCTGCAAGTGGAACTGCTGAAATTGTTTTCTCGGCAGCTGCCCGAAGCCGACCTGCTGGCCATCCGCGACATGATCGCCAAGTACTTGCTGGAAAGGGCCTTTCTGGAAGCCGACAAGGCGTGGGAAGCGAAAGGCTACACCCCTCAATCTTTTCAACAGAAGGTGAATGAGTCCCGATGAGGAACTCCGCGTGGTGCTGGACACCAACGTGGTGCTGAACGCGCTTTCCCGAAGGCTGCCTTATCAAGGGGTTTTGCGAGACCTCGTTTCGGGTAAATACCACCTTTGCGCAACCACCGAAATCTTGCTCGAATACGAGGAGAAAATCGCTGAGTTTTACAGCCCGCCCACCGCAATGGTGCTGCTGGATGCGCTCACCACGTCGAGCCACGTCCACAAAAAAGAAGTCTTTTTCCGCTTCAACGTTATCGCCGATATGGACGACAACAAGTTTTTGGACTGCGCCTTTGCTTCCAATGCCCACTTCTTGGTTTCAGATGACACGGCTTTTCGGGTGCTGAAAAACCTTGATTTTCCCAAAATTGAAGTGCTGACTTTGGATGAATTCATGAAGGTGTTGAAAGCAATCTCTTGACACGCTCCCCGCTCACCCACCCTTCGGCTTGAACATCTCCCCCAGCACCCGCTCCCGCACGCCTTGCGAGATGTAGGCACCGGAGTTGAGGCATTTGGCGAGCCAGAGGTTGCCTTTCAGGTACTTGCTTATTTTCTCTACATTTTGTAGACTTAAATTGTTTGCCTTGCCGTAAGCTTTCAGGCGGTCAAGGTCAAGGTCAAGGGCACTAGCAAGGGCAAGGGTATGGGTATGGGCAAGGGCAAGGGCGAGTTTAAGGTCACGGGCACGGTCAAGAGCAAGGGCAAGGGAAAGGTCACGATCACGGTCAAAGTCAAGGTCAAGGGCAAGGTATAAACCGGCCCACTCCCGATCCAGTCTCGGATACTTGTTTTCTTTCCGCAAAATCGCTCTCTGCACCACCCGCAGCAGTTCCTCCAACTCTGGCACCTCTTCCAGCAATTTCCGATTTTTGTGGTGGATCAACTCCACCAAATAGTCCGCATCGTCCAATATTTCTGCGGTCAACGTAAAGATTTCCAACCACTTATCCTCGTAGAGGTGTTCGTTCACCAAACGCTCCAAGGAGCCCTCGTGGGCTGTGTCAGCGATGTGTTTGGCGGTGAAAAATTCCTGAAAAGTAAGGTGTGCAAAGGAGTGGACTTTTTTAGCACGCTCCACAAAGATGCCATGCTGGGCTTCGATGGCCCGCAGCACCGCGTGGCTGTCAGGCTCCAATTCTTCGGGCTTGAAGCCCGGCAGGTTTTTGATGTACTCCTCAATCAGTTTGGTCAGAGTGCGCTCCGGGATGAAGTACATATTTTCTGTGAACGTGCCCCAAGCGATGCGGGTGAACATGGATTTTTTGTACTTGATGGAGAGGTGCTTGTACACCTCGTCACGGCGGATATCATGCTCTGAATCCCAGTCGCGGAGCAACGCGTCAATGGCTTCTTCGTAGAGTTCGGCGCGGTTGGTGGGGAAACTTTTGCGGCGGTTATAGGCGATGCAAAGCAGAGTAAGCAGCAGCGGCACTGCCACCATCTCACGGAGTTGCTTGCTTTCTTGCAGCCCTTTCCAGCAGCGTTCGGCCACTTCGGGTGTACCGTCAAACCAATTTCGGATGAATTTTTCTTTTTGCTCCGCGTTGAAATCAGCCATCTCCACATCATGGAACCGCTCGAACGAGCGGTTGTACGCCGCTACCCGGCAACTGATGATGAACTGGTTTCTGCCGTGTTTTTTGCAGAAATCCTTGATCTGCTGGATGATGCCGCGCTGGTCGGCCTCTTGGCTCACCTCGTCCAAGCCATCAAACAGCACCAAGCAGTCGCCCGCTGCCAGCATCCGCTCCACAAATCCACGCGCCTGCTCGAAGCCACAGATGTCGAACTGCTGCACGATGAAATCCATGAGCGGTATTTTTTTATCGACCCACTCGCGCAGCGTCAAGAAGATGGGCAGCCTGCGCTGCTCGATCTGGCTGTGGGGCTGGAGCATCATCAGCGTGAGATAGCGGAGGTAGGTGGTCTTGCCCGCGCCTGGTTTGCCCAGCACGATGAAGCGTTGCAACTTGTTGACCATCAACTCTCCATCCACGGTCTCGCGGTTTTGCCCGAAGGCGCGGATGTCGCGGTCGAAGAATTTTTCCAACTCCTCAACAGAGTCACCCCGCTCAGCAGTGAGGCGCTTCAGGATGTTGGCCCGCACGTACAGCGACTCCAGTGGGCGCGGCTCGTTCATGGTCAGCACTTTGATGGTGCTGTTGCGCTTGAGCAGGCCATCCACGTACTCCCGCGTGGCGGTGCTGAAAAAATCGTGTTCGCGGGCGTAGTCCGTCATGCCTGTGTAGGCCGAGCGGACGAGTTTTAGGAAGATGTCAACCGAGGTGTCGAGCATGGTGGGGGCATTTTTTCCGGCCAAGATACTGTGTGCTGCGTTTTGGGGATAGGGGGAGAAAATGGTGAAAAGCAACAACTTGGAACCACAATTGGGCCTTTACGCTAAACCCCTGCACCCATTTCTTGTTCTTGCCCCATGCTCTGGTACAACGCCCGCGTCTGCCGCACAGCCGACGTTATCCCTCACATACGCCGCTTATGGCTCGAAATTCCTGAGGTCGAACGATTCGATTTCAAGGCTGGTCAATTTGTGACGCTTGATCTGCCCATCGGTGAAAAACGCCTGCAACGTTGGCGCAGTTACTCCATCGCCAATGCTCCCGACGGCTCGAATGTGGTAGAACTCTGCATCGTCCGCTCACCCGCTGGCGAAGGCTCTCGCTACCTGTTTGAAGAAGTAGAAGTCGGCTCCACACTGCGCTTCAAAGGCCCCGATGGCGGGTTTGTACTGCCTGAAGTAATTGATAAGGATTTGGTGTTCATCTGTACCGGCACGGGCGTGGCACCGTTCCACAGCATGCTGCTCGATCTGAAAAATTCGGGCCGCCCCCACCGAAATCTGCACTTGATTTTTGGTACCCGCGAAACAAGTAGCATACTATACCGCGATGAATTTGAGGCACTTGCACAGGAATTGCCAAATTTCCGCTACGATGTGGCCCTGTCTCGGCAAGCAGATTGGCCTGGCCACCAAGGGCATGTTCATGCCATCTACCAGCAGCAATACGGCGAGGTGCGCCCCGATGTCGCGTTTTACCTCTGCGGCTGGACCAACATGATTGATGAAGCGGTGGCCAACCTGATCGTGGGCATGGGTTATGCCCGGGGCCAAGTGTTGTACGAGTTGTATGGCTAAGCCAAGGGAAGGGGAAGTATGAACTATTATACAGCCTATACGGCACTCGTTCATAGTTCATACTTCATACCTCATACCTCATAGTTCCTCGTTCATACTTCCCTGTTCCTCGTTCTCTTTTTCCCCCTTTGGGTGCGCCTGCTCGTACACTTCAATCAGCCGCTGCACACTGTTGTGCGTGTACACCTGCGTAGCCGCGAGGCTGGAGTGGCCGAGCAGTTCTTTGATGGCATTCAGGTCGGCGCCGCGATTGGAGAGGTGGGTGGCGAAGGAGTGCCGCAGCACGTGAGGGCTGCGTTGCTCCACCGTCGTCACCGCCGATAGGTGCTTGTGTACGATGTGATAAATGCTGGACGGGCTGAGCCGTTCGCCTTTCCGGTTGAGAAAAAGCCAAGGTTCGGCCGTGCTGGGAAATGTAGCGTTACGGGTCTCAAAAAATGTGGTGAGCAGCTCGCCGAGGTAGCGCGCGAAGGGTACCATGCGCTGCTTGTTGCCTTTCCCCGACACGCGAAATACCATGCGCTCAGTGTCTATGTCGCTGATTTTCAGGCTAGAAAGTTCGCTGCTTCGCATCCCGCTGGCGTACAGAATTTCCAACACTAGCCGATCCATCTGACCACCGTAATGCTCCGCAAACTGCACATGGGTGAACAGCGCGACCATCTGATGCTCCTGTACATACACCGGGAGTCGCTTGCCGCTTTTGGGCGCCACTACTTTTAGCATCGGGTCTTTATCGAGCAAGCCGCGCTTGCGGAGGTATTTGAAGTAGGTTTTTAGGCACGACAAGTACCGCTGTATACTGCGGCTGGATAGCCCGCTCTCCATGAGCACCACTACCCAAGCGCGTATATGCAAATGCCTCACCTCGGCAACCGAAGTAAGGCACTGATGCTCAGTACAGTGAGCAACAAAATTTGTCAAGTCGGTTCGGTAAGCCGTTAGGGTATGGGGCGAAAAACGGCGTTCGAGCGACAGGTATTGATAAAACGACTCTTCGTGGAACACGAGGGCTGGAACGATGAACTATGAACGATAAACAATGAATGCACTCATAACTCATCACTCATCACCCACAACGCACTCAATCGTTCTTGTTCCCGTAGGTATCCTCTTTGTAGACTGCTTTCAGCACTTCCGTGCGACGCATGACAGAGGGCTTGGTGAAGTTCTTGCGGCGGCGCAGTTCTTTCAGGGTCTGCGATTTCTCAAATTTGCGCTTGTACTTTTTGAGCACTTTGTCAATGACTTCGCCGTCTTTTACCTCAATGATGAGCATGAAAAGGGTACTTTTTTGATGAAAAAATGATGCTTTTGAATTCGGGCTGCAAAGGTAGAAATCTTCTTCAAAAATTTTCGCACTCGCTCAACTTTTGGAAAGCAAATGAAACGAGAAACAATCTTCCCTTGCATTCAACCCGCCAGTGTGTCCAACCAACACGAACTTCCGCCAAGCCGCCTTACCTTTGTCGCCTCCAAACCACCAATTCGGCACATCTATAAATCAACATCAAAGAAAGATATGGTAGGGAACCTTACCCAGGGCGGCGCGAAACTCAAGCGCATTTTCATCGAACCCAAACTCCCGGAGGGCCTCGCCCCCCTCAACGAACTGGCTCACAACCTCTGGTGGTCGTGGAATCACGATGCTACCGATCTTTTCAAAAGCATTGATCCACAGCAGTTTGAAACCGTCAACTACAACCCCGTAGCCCTGCTTGATGAGTTGAGCATCGAAAAAGCCACCGAACTGTTGGCGAACAAGGACTTCGTGACCCGGATGAAAAAAGTCCACACCGAATTCCGCGACTACATCGACAAAGCGCCCGCTAAGACCGGGCCGCAGGTCGGTTATTTCTGCATGGAATATGGCCTCCACCAAAGCATGCGGCTCTACTCTGGTGGCCTCGGCGTACTCGCGGGCGACTACCTGAAAGAAGTCAGCGACCGCAATTTCAACCTCATTGCAGTAGGTCTGCTGTACCGCTACGGATATTTTCAGCAGGGCATTTCGCTGCATGGAGAGCAGATACACAACTTTGAACCCGCCAAATTTACCCAACTCCCCCTGCAGCCCGTGCGCGACGCGAAGGGCGAGTGGATCAAAATCCACGTCAACCTCGCCGGGCGTACTGTGTGGGCCAAAGTCTGGCTGCTCCCCGTCGGGCGGGTACACCTCTACCTGCTGGACACGGATATCGACGACAACAACTGGGACGACCGCAACATCACCCACAAACTCTATGGCGGCGACAACGAACACCGCCTCCGTCAGGAAATGGTGCTCGGCGTGGGTGGCCTCCGCGCGCTCCAAGCCATTGGTCACCAGCCCGACATCTTCCACCTCAACGAAGGCCACGCGGCATTCCTTGGCCTTGAACGCCTGCGCAACTACATGAAGGAGAAAGAGTTGACTTACGAGGAGAGCCTCGAAGTAGTGCGCTCTACACAACTGTTCACTACGCACACGCCCGTGCCAGCAGGCCACGATACCTTCCCCGAAGCACTCCTGCGCGACTACTTGTACGAGTACACTTACGCCCTCGATTTACCCTGGAAAGACCTCGTTGGCCTCGGTCGCGTGGATCCAGACGACTCGAAAGAACTCTTCAATGTCAGCCACTTGGCTATCCGAACTTCGCAGGAAATCAATGGCGTAAGCCGCCTGCACGGTGAAGTGAGCCAAAAAATGTTTGTAGAACTCAACCCAGACTACAACTACGCAGAGAGCAATATCGGCTACGTCACCAACAGCATCCACTACCCCACCTGGGTAGCACGCGAGTGGTTTGAACTGTACGACAAAACCTTCGGCAAGGGCTTCCACGAGGACAATACGAACCGGAAGTTTTGGGAAAAAATCCACAAAGTGCCAGCCGCCGACCTCATGGCCATACGCCGCACGCTGAAAAAACGCCTGCTGGACTGGGTGCGGCACTCGCTTCGGGAAGATTTCCTGCGCCGGGGCGAGAACCCGCGCAGCACCTTCGAGGTGGTAAATGCGGTGAAAGACGATGTGCTGGTCATCGGTTTTGCCCGCCGCTTTGCGACCTACAAACGCGCTACGCTGCTGTTTACCAACGAGAAACGCCTCGCCGACATCGTGAACAACCCCGATCGGCCCGTGATTTTCCTCTTCGCTGGCAAGGCCCACCCTGCCGACAAGGCCGGGCAGGAATTCATCCGCATGATCTACAACACCACGAAAAATCCGCTCTTCCGGGGCAAGGTCATTTTTCTAGAAAACTACAGCATGGAGATGGCCAAACTACTCGTGCAGGGTGTGGATATTTGGCTCAACAACCCCACGCGCCCGCTCGAAGCCAGCGGTACCAGCGGCATGAAGGCCGTGATGAACGGCGTGATGAATTTCTCGGTGCTGGATGGCTGGTGGTGCGAAGGCTTCAAGCCCGGTGCAGGCTGGGCTTTGTCCGAGCAGCAAACCTATGCCGACCAGAACCTGCAAAACGAACTTGATGCAGAGACGATTTACAACATCCTCGAAGAGGACATCGTACCAACCTACTACGATCAAGATAAAAACGGCATCTCGGAGCGCTGGGTGAGCCACATCAAAAATACCATCGCCGACATCGCGCCCGACTTCGTGATGAAACGAATGCTCGACCACTATCAGGAGCGGTTTTACTCCAAACTCTGGGCGCAAAGCAAAAAAATCAAGCACAACCAGTACCACCTTGCCCACGAATTGGTGGAATGGAAAACCCGCGTTCGTCGCGCTTGGCAAGCCATCGAACTGATTGATTTACAGGCGCCTGACACATTCAACCGCTCGCTGCCCCTGGGCGAAAAATTCTCTGCCTCGGTCACCTTGCATTTGCAAGACTTAGTCGCCTCTGATGTAGGCGTGGAAGTCGTGTTTTACCGCCGCCGCTCGGAGACGGAACTGGACCTCATCAGCACCCACGAATTGGAACTGGACAGCCAGAAAGCCGCCGAAACAACCTACCGCTGCGATTTCCAACCGCAGTCAGCCGGAGTCTTCGAGTATGGCTTCCGAATGTTCCCGAAACACACGCTGCTCGCACACCGGCAGGACTTTGGGCTGGTGCGGTGGCTATAATTTTTAAGCGGCAAAGGGAAACCGCAAAACCGCAAAATTTAAAATTTAAAACCGCAAAAGGCACGACACGCATGCGTGATACTTCATCACGCTTTTTACATTTTGCGGTTTTGCGGTTTCCCTTTTTTTCTAAGAAATCCTGCTCCACACCCGCGACTCTTTGCCTTCGGCTGCCAAGTGCTGGCGTAGGCGCAGGTGTTCGGGCAAGGCTAATGCCGGGTCTTTTTCTAAAATCCCCGCAGCGATGTCGCGAGCGGCAGCGATGATCTGGCCGTCGCGGGCGAGATCGGCGAGCAAAAAGCGCAGCATGCCGCTCTGCTGAGTGCCTTCGATGTTGCCGGGGCCGCGCAAGCGCAAGTCGGCTTCAGCGATCACGAAGCCATCGTTGGTTTGGCACATCGTCTGGATGCGCTCGCGCCCGTCGGCGCTGAGTTTGAACGAAGTGAGCAGGATGCAAAACGACTGCTCCGCGCCGCGCCCCACCCGCCCCCGCAACTGGTGGAGCTGCGAAAGCCCAAACCGTTCCGCATTTTCGATCACCATCACGGAAGCGTTCGGCACATTCACCCCCACCTCAATCACAGTGGTAGCCACCATGATTTGCGTCTGTTTTCTTATAAAACGCTGCATCTCAAAGTCTTTGTCGGCAGATTTCATCCTCCCGTGCACGATGCTGATCTGGTACTCCGGCTGCGGGAAGTCGCGGCTCAGGGCCTCGAAACCCGACATCAGGTTTTGTAAATCTAATTTCTCTGTCTCCTCAATCATCGGGTACACGACGTACACCTGTCGGCCCTTAGCGATCTCGTCGCGCATGAAACCCTGCACCCGCAGGCGGTGGTGCTCATTTTTGTGCATCGTGGTGATGGGCTTGCGGCCGGGCGGTAACTCGTCAATCACCGACACGTCCAAGTCGCCGTACAGTGTCATGGCGAGGGTGCGCGGGATGGGCGTAGCCGTCATCACCAGCACGTGTGGCGGGGCTGTCGGATTCTTGGCCCACAACTTGGCTCGCTGCTCCACGCCGAAGCGATGTTGCTCATCTATCACGCTGATTCCCAAATTTTTAAACTGCACCCAATCCTCGATGAGCGCGTGAGTGCCGATGAGGATGTGCATCTCGCCGGAGGCGAGTTTTGCCAAAATGGCTTCGCGTTTTTTGCCCTTCACCGAACCGCTGAGGTAGCCCACATTCACGCCCAAGTCGCCCACCAGCGCGGTGATGCCCTCCAAATGTTGCTGCGCGAGTATCTCCGTCGGGGCCATCATGCAGGCTTGGAAGCCGTTGTCGAGGGCCATGAGCATGGTCATCAGCGCGACCACCGTTTTTCCCGAACCCACGTCGCCTTGCACCAGCCGATTCATGTGCTTGCCGCTGGCGAGGTCAGCGCGGATTTCTTTCAGCACCCGTTTTTGTGCGCCCGTGAGTTCGAAGGGCAGTTTTTGCTGAAAAAACGTGTTGAAAAAGTCGCCGATTTTCCCAAAAACAAAACCCCGCACCGCATCCTTGCGGCGGGTGCGCACTTGCAGCAGGCGGAGTTGGAGGAAAAACAATTCTTCAAATTTGAGCCGCCGCGTGGCTGCGTCCAGTTCAGCCTGATTTTCGGGAAAATGAATGTGGCGCAAAGCCGTCCAGCGCGGCACCATGCGGTACTGGGCCAGTAGGTGGTCGGGCAGTGTTTCGGGTAGGTCAGCGGGTGAGAGACTATCAAGCAGAGCGCGGATGAGTTTACGCAAACCCTTGGCATCCAAGCCTTTTTGGGTGAGTTTGTCTGTTGTGGGGTAAACGGGATCGAAGGTGCGCGAAGCCCCCCCCAGCCCCCCCGAAGGGG
>JAYSUY010000300.1:0-5317 GCA_043718855.1 Saprospiraceae bacterium
GTACCGGTACTCGGCCACTGGTCAGCCCATCCAGCACGGCCAACAGGTTGTCGTTCACCTTGTTGTACTCGCGTTGGGCTTCGCCAAAGGCCAGTATACCTTTCATTTCCTGTTGTCGGGCTGCGTTGTAGTTGGCTTCCACTACGCGCAGGGTGCGCACCGTGTCGGCGTGCTGGCGGTCGGCTTCGAGGTGGGCGATGACGAGTTCGAGGGCCTTGGCAGTGTCGCCCTGCTTGAGTGCCTCACGGGCCGCATCGAATGCTGGATTATGTTGGATCGGCATCAGTCAGATTTTGATTGTGGGCGAAAAATCCAAATTTTTTCTCATTTTGAGAGTACTTGCTCCAAACTTTCTCGCCAGTGTGGTATCTCCAGCCCGAATGTGGCTTTGATCTTGGCTTTGTTGAGCACGCTGAACGGTGGCCGCTCTGCGGGCGTTGGGTAGTCCTTCGTCTCGATGGGCCGCACTTTGCAAGGCAATTTTTTTAGGTCAAAAATGGCCTGCGCGAAGTCGTACCAACTGGCTACGCCCTCGTTGGAGTAGTGCCAGATGCCCGCGATGGCTTCCTTCGCGACTTCGCCGCGCTCCACTTTTTGGATGATGCCAAGTATGGCTGTCGCCAGATCGGGCGCGTAGGTCGGGCTGCCGATCTGGTCGGCTACCACGTTGAGTGTAGGCCGCTCGGCACCGAGGCGGAGCATGGTTTTCAGGAAATTTTGGCCCACCGTCGAGTACACCCAGGAGGTGCGGATCACCATCGCGCCCGCAGGGTGGGCGCGGAGGACAGCCCGGTCGCCAGCGAGTTTGGTGCGGGCGTACACGCCCTTCGGGCTGACGGGGTCGGTTTCTCGGAAGGGCGTGTTCTGGCGGGAGTGGTACACATAGTCGGTGCTGAGGTGGATGAGCGGGATGCCTCGCGTGGCACAGGCTTCGGCTAGGTTTCTTGCACCAGTCACGTTGACTTTTCGCGCCCGGTCAGGCTCACTTTCGGCTTTATCTACGGCGGTGTAGGCGGCGCAGTTGATGACCCACCTTACTCTGTCATCCTGCAAGGATCCGTCCACGTCGCTTTTGTCACCCTGCAAGGACCCATCTGCGCCGCTTTTGTCATCCTGTAAGGACCCGTCCGCACCGCTCCGTGCCACCGCATTTTTTCTAAAAAACGCTTCTACATCACGCTTGCTCGTGATGTCCAAGTCGCTGCTTGCAGCAAAAAGAAATTGAAAATCAGGGTATTGTGCAGCCAACTGCTGAAAGCATTGGCCGACTTGGCCGTTGGCACCGGTGATGAGGAGCATGGAGAACGATGAACTATAACCCTCCTTCGCTTTGGCTATGGCGGGTAAAAACGATGAACGATGAAGAATTCAACCCATTGAATAGCAAGAATTTGAGTGGGCGTTTTGCTTCCTTGTATTTTCCAACCTTTCCATAATAGGTGGTTGATGGGTGACTGGTTGATGGGTGATTGGGGGACAAAAGTAGATGGATGTTTTTCAAAAAAAACACCGCCCACCCAACCTCCTCCCACCCCGCCGCGTGATAGGGTCAAGTTTGCAAACGAAACCACTTTTTCAACTTGCTCAAAATTTGCACCATGCAACGATTCCTTTTTTCAGTCCTCCTACTCTGCCTTCAAGCCGCCGCCCTGTGGGGGCAAAATCCCAGTTGCCAAGCCTATGCTTGGCCCATCGGCTGGGAAAACGGCCAGACCATCCTAAGCGCCTACGACTCTTCCGCTGCCGCCGTGAGCGGCTACATGTGGAGCAACGGTGCCACCACGAAAGACATCTCCGTGACCGGCACCGGCACCTTCTGCGTCACCATCACCTACGCCGACGGCTGCACGGCCAGCGACTGCCACGAGCTGGACGGCACCTGTGAGGTATTGGCCGGATGGGGCCCGGCTGACAACGGCGGGTATGAACTGGCAGCGATGGCCTACCCGACCCACATGTTTCAACAGACTACTTACCTCTGGAGCAACGGATCCACCGAACAGTTCACTATTGTGACTGCGCCTGGCACCTACTGCGTCACCGCCACCCAGCCCAACGGCTGCACCGCGACCAAGTGTACCGAGATCACGCTCAACACGGATTGCGATTTCGGCTGGATCATCAAGCAAAACATGGACGGCACACCCGCGCCATTCATTGAAGCCCGCCCGCTGGCCCCTTCCAACAACTACACCTGGCTCTGGAACACGGGCGCGACCACCAAAATTCTCCCCCTGTACGCCAACGGCAACTACTGCTGCACAGTGACCAATACAGATTTTGGGTGCCAAAAAATCAAGTGCACCACCATCACAAACATCACCTGCACCCCAGTGGTGTTGCAACCATCGGGCAACACCTTGACTGCCGTAGCGACCGACCCCGCCTCCACGCCTGTGTCCTACCTATGGAATACTGGCGCGACCACCCAGAGCATCATCTTCCCCGGCTCTGGGTACTTCGCCGTCACGGTTACGTTCGCCAGCGGCTGCAGCACCGAGCAGTACACCAACATCCAGCCCAACAACTGCACGGCCAGCATTTTCTACAACCCCGACAACACGCTCACCGCCCAAAGCACCGGCACCGCGCCCTTCACCTACGCATGGTCGCCCGGCAATGCCAGCACCCAGACCATCAGCCCCACGCAGCCCGGCACCCAGTGCGTCACCATCACCGATGCCACTGGCTGCCAAAAAACCGACTGCCGCTACTGGTACGACGCGACTTCCTGCACGGTGGATTTGCTCTCCTACCCCGACAGCAGCGGCACTTGGCTGCAAGCCAGTTCGCCCGGCCAAGACTGGGCCTACTTGTGGAGCGACGGCTCCACCAGCAACGGCATCTACCCCACCGCTGCGGGCGAATACTGCGTCACGGCCACCAACACCGTCACCGGCTGCACGGCAGTGCGCTGCTACTGGGTACAGCCCGGCGATGCCTGCAAAGCCCACATCAACGCGGCCCAAACCAACCTGTTGGATTGGACACTCACCACAGTCAGCGGCCCCGTAGCGGCCACATCCTACGCCTGGAGTACGGGGGCTGCTACCCCCTCCATCACGACCAACCAAGCGGGCTACTACAGCGTAACTGTCACGAACACAGCCGGATGCACCGTAAGCGCGTACTATGTGCTGTACAAACAGACCAATCTGGTGACCCAAGTGAGCCTTCCCGACTCTGCCATCTCAGGCAGCAACGGTGTACACGCGCTGCTCTACCTCATCCGCTACGACGCGGCCCAAGGCGGCACCCTCACGGGTGTGGACACGGTGGAAACCTACTCTTGGACGAACTCCTCAGCCATCGGCCAGTTCAACGACGTGCAGCCTGGCCACTACCTGATCAAAGCCGCGCTGCTGCCTGGCTCCAACGGTTACGCTGACCACCTGCCGACCTACTACGGGAATTCGCTGCTGTGGAGCGACGCGACGACCTACACCTACAGCGGCTTGGTCAGCGTCAATACTTGGCCGCAGCAGGCGCACATTCTGCTCACGCCCGGCCAGAACCCCGGCGGCCCGGGCTTCATCGGTGGCCTCGTGAGCGATGGGGCCAACTTCACGGGCGGCGGCGGCGAGCATCGCGGCGAAGGCGATCCGGTGGGCGGCATCAGCATCGTGCTGACCTTGCCCGACGGCACCCCGGTAGCCCATGCCACCACCGATGCCAACGGCCAGTACAGTTTTCCCAACTTGGCTTGGGGCACCTACGTCCTCACGATTGATGTGCCGGGCCTGACACCCGTTTCCACCACCGTCACTATCGGCCCTGGGCAGCCTTCGGCTACTGGTATCAACTTCAAAATCGACGACGACAGCGCAGCAGTGTCTGGCACCGACGACTTGGGCGCAGCGGGTTTTGTCAAAATTTTCCCCAACCCTGTGCGCGACGTGCTGTGGGTGGAATCTGTTGACAATGCACAACTTACACTGACCAACGCCACCGGCCAAACGCTGCGCCAACTGAGCAGCAGCAGCCAACGGACGCAAGTGACGGTAGCCGATTTGCCCAGCGGGATGTACTTCCTGACGGTGCGCACCGCAGCGGCGATGCAGACTTTGAAAGTGGTGAAAGAGTGATGGGGGATTTGGGGATTGGTTGACTGGTGATTGGTTACCGACCAGACACAACCAACTACCAGTCAACCAGTCAACCAATCACCAAATCACCAATCAACCAATCACCAAGTCCTCGTGATGTACCCGCTGGAGGCGAAATGCCTTCGGCGGGGTTTTGTACCCCGAAACTTGGTTCCGGGTTTTTGCCCAGCCGGAACGCCCTTCCGGTTTACCTTCGCCCCCCGTTACCAAAACCAGCAAACAGCAAAATCTAAAAACGGAAAAGTGAATCTCGACCCGCAACTTCTCACCGCTGCCCACCAGGGCGACCGCAAGGCGCAGTACGCGCTGTACCGCGTGTGTTTCCCGGTGCTGATGGCTGTCTGCTCTCGCTACAAACGAGACCAGCAGGAATCGGTGGCAGCAGTGAACACGGGTTTCTTGAAGATAATCAACCACTTGGACAAGTACCGCCGCGACGAGGTGCCTTTCGAGGCATGGATTCGGCGCATCATGATCAACACCATGATCGACGAGTTCCGCCGCGAAAAACAATGGCGCGAACTGACGGTTTTCACCGACACCATCGAACGCGCCTACCCCGACGAACCCATCAACTGGAACGAGGCCGACCAGCGATTAGACGCACAGCACCTCGAAAATCTGCTCCGCCGACTGCCGCCCGTCACCCAAAAAGTATTCAACCTCTTCGCCCTCGACGGCTTCAGCCACCGCGAAATCAGCGACTTGCTCGGCATGAGCGAAGGCACCTCGAAGTGGCACGTCAACAACGCCCGAACACAATTGCAAAACTGGATTAAAACTGAGATGGTGCTGGGTTGCTGGTTCTTGGTTGCTGGTTCTTGGTTCTTGGTTCTTGGTTGTTGGTTATCGGGCATCGCCTGCTGACCAACAACAAAGAACCAAGAACCAAGAACCAAGAACCAGCAACCAACAACCAACAACTAACAACCAGTCCGTGACTATGGAAAAGGAAAATTTGGACGACCTGATGCGCGAAAAATTTGACACCGACGACCCCGGTGCCCGCTTCGAATTCCGCGAGGAATACTGGGAGCAGGCCCAGGCCATGCTCGAAGCCGACGAGCGGAAGCGCAAACGACGCTTCCTCTGGTGGTGGTGGTTAGGCGCGGGCTGCCTGCTGCTGGCAGTGGGCGGGTGGTTTGGTTATGCCCACAGCAGCAGCGGCGATCAGCCCGGAACTGGGCAGACGACTTCGATTCCCAAGATGG
>JAYSUY010000004.1:0-2504 GCA_043718855.1 Saprospiraceae bacterium
GCAGCAGAAAGAAGTGCTTTTTTTTAAAACCTTGTTTATCAATGATTTAAACTCGTCGTCCATGGCAATCCAGCAATTTCCCATGTGGCAGAATGACTAACCCGGCGATTTATCGCCGGGATGACGCATGACCCCAATTTTTCGGGTTTTAACCCGGCGTGAGGACGCAAACCCAGTGAACAAAGCCGTTTTGTGGTTAAAACCACAGTTGTTTTTTGTGCTTTGCCCGGCGATGAATCGCCGGGTTAATCATCGCTTACCCCACATAGGAAATTGCTGATGGCAATCCCAAGCGCGAAGCCTGTCCCCCTCAACGAGGGGGTGCCCGCTTTAGCGGGTGGGGGAGGCCAGCGCGGAGCCGAAAACTCAAGCACCCAATCACCATCACCAGTCAACCAACCACCAATAAACCAATAACCAACCCAACCATGATACCGCCCAAACAAGTACAAGAAATCCTTGACGCGGTGCGCATCGAGGAAGTCGTGGAGGACTTCGTGACGCTCAAGCGGCGCGGGGTGAACCTCATCGGGCTGTGCCCATTTCACGGGGAAAAAACGCCCTCGTTCAACGTGAACCCGACGCGCAACATCTTCGTGTGCTTCGGCTGTGGCAAAAAAGGCGACGCCGTCACCTTCCTACGCGAGCACGAGAGCATGACCTACCCCGATGCGCTGCGCTGGCTCGCCAAAAAGTACCACATCGAAGTGCAGGAGGTGCAGCACAGCCCAGAGCAGGTGGCCGAAATGCAACTCTCCGACGCGCTGTACATCGTCAACGACTTCGGGCTGGCGCATTTTCAGCAGCAACTTTTCGATACCGACGAGGGCAAATCCGTAGCACTGGCCTACTTCAAAAAGCGCGGCTTGCGGGAAGAAACCATCCGCACCTTCGGCCTCGGCTACGCGCCAGAGCAGCGCGACCTGCTGCTGCGCCACGCCCGCAGCAGCGGCCATAATGTAGATTTGGTGAAAAAAGTCGGGCTGTGCAGTCAAGATGGCTCGCGCGACTTTTTCCGGGGCCGTGTCATGTTTGCCATCCACAACACGTCGGGAAAAGTGGCGGCTTTCGCGGGGCGCACCATGTCGTCAGACAAGACGATACCCAAGTACGTAAACAGCCCGGAGACAGAGATTTACGTCAAAAATAAGACGCTGTACGGGCTTTTTCAGGCCCGCAACGCCATCCGAAAACAGGACGAGTGCCTGCTCACGGAAGGCTACATGGACGTGATTTCGCTTTACCAAGCAGGCATCCAGAACGTGGTGGCGTCCAGCGGCACCTCGCTCACGGAGGGCCAACTGCAACTCATCAAGCGCAACACGTCCAACCTGAAAATCCTGTACGACGGCGACGCGGCGGGCATCAAAGCCGCCCTGCGCGGCCTCGACCTCGCGCTGGAACAAGACCTGAACGTAAAAATCTGCCTCCTGCCCGACGGCCACGACCCGGACTCCTACGTGCAGGAATTTGGCGGCGAAGCCTTCACGAAGTACACCACCGAGCAGGCCAAAGATTTCATCCTGTTCAAGACCACACTGCTGCTCAGCGAGACGGCGGGCGACCCCATCAAGCGGGCCGGACTCATCAAGGACATCGTGAGCAGCATCGCCCGCATACCCGACCCGATCAAGCGCAGCGTGTACCTGCGGCAGTGCGCCGCGCTGCTCGAAGTGTCGGAGCAGGTGCTGACCACCGAGGCCAACAAACTGATTGGCACCACTTTGAAAAAGCGGGAGGAGAAAGCCTCCCGCCAGCCGGGCGCGGCCAGCGACTCGCCCCGTCCTGCGCCATCGCCCGATTGGGGCGACTGGCCGGTGGATATGCCGCCGCCTTCTGCCCCGGAGGACGCGCCGTTTTTTCCAGAAACAGACGGCGGCCCTACGGGGGAGCGGCCCATGCTGCGCAGCGACGAGTTTCAGGAGCGCGACATCATCCGGCTGTTGGTGCAGTTTGGCAACCAGATGCTGGACAAGGAGGGCATCACGGTGGGCGAGTACGTGCTGGCCGACATCGAGGAGTCGCTGGGCGATTTCGACAACCCGACCTACGCCAAAATCGCCTCGGAGTGCCACGCGCTGCTGCTGGCCGGCAAAACCTTCGATCAGCACCATTTCACCCAGCACCCCGCGCCCGAAATCCGCGATCTGTCGATTGACCTGCTGACCGCGCCCTGGGAGTTTTCGCCCAACTGGGTGGAGATGTGGAACTACCCGCTGCAAAACCAGCCCATGCCTGACCTAAATTTTGACCCCGACATGAAGCAATCGCTCAATCGCTTCAAGTTGCGCAAAGTGCAGAAAATGTGCGTGTTGAACCAGGCCCGCATCAAGACCGCCGCCGAAGCGGGCAACATGGAGGAAATGATGCGCTACATGAAAATCCAGCAGAAACTGAACGAGACGCGCAACGAGATGGCACAGCGGGCGGGGACGGTGGTGTTGGCGAGGTAGAGACTTCGGGCTTTGCAAATGGCGTTCATCTCCCCATCTGTTCACTTCAAT